>JBBIRN010000058.1:0-10589 GCA_037441785.1 Candidatus Aminicenantota bacterium
TAGCATGCTTACCTCCGTTTCCAGTCTGGCGTGGTTTCATCCCGCCAGTTCCACTTTTTAATCCAGTAATTATAAGCTTGGAGAAAACCGGTGACTTCTTCCGGCGAAACCTGTTTCAGCTTATGGTAGCAAAAAATTATTTGCTCGTCATTGTCCCGGAGCAATTTTTCTGAAGCCAGACCTAACTCCCGGGCCAGAACCGCTTCCTCAAAACTCTCCCGGTATTTTCCATCAAAGCTGTAAACCTGAGAAAGGAGATAATGGTAATAACCACAGCTAGCATAATCTTTGAGCATTTTTTCCAGCGTGTTGACCAGGTCCAGAACTACCTTTCTCCTTTCACCTTCGTTTTTTTCGGCCAGACCAGCCAGCCGGTTATCCAGGTACCGGCCCGTAGCGGCCTGCACCACTGGTTCCAGCTTCCCTTTCTCCATCAGGGAACGGTAGAGCTTCATGGCTCCTTCTGTCAACCCCTGCTTTTCCAAACTTAAGGCCAGGCCGTAAAGACTTACTTCCTTTGACCAATCACCTGCCTTTTCCTCACCCAGGAGCGAGGCCAGCCGGAAGCTTTCTTCCGCTTTCTCCCAGGCCTGTAACCTGGTTTCAACCAGGCCCTTGATGAGGTAGGCCGAAGCTGATGGTCGCCTCTTTATTTCTTTTTCCGCCTCCTGAAGGGCCGCCTGGTAGCAGCTCAAGGCTTCGGCTGTTTTAAACCTGGCTTCATATTTCTGGCCTGCCAGATAATGCACCTGAGCTTTTTCCAGGGAGAGCGAACAGGACCACAGGCTTAAAACCAGAACCAGCAGCAGAAGAACCAGATTGCTGCTTAATAATTTCCCTTGCCGATAGTTTTCTTTATTGTCCAGATTTCTCGCTTTGCTCATTATTCCCCCCCCGTAACACTTTTTGTAAATTTTTATTACTGGGTTCATTGATTTTTTAGCCACTGCTTGAGCCAGCTTCTAACCTCACTTTCCGTCAGCGTCTGCCAGCCAAGTTCTACCAGACCGGAAAAAATTCTCCCCAGAGCCGGCCAGAAATCCGACCGGTCTTCCGCGGCTTTAATTTCCTTGAAAGCCTTCTCAACTCTTGGCTGGTAGTCGGCCACTATCTTTTTAAAGTTTCCGGAATCTATCTCAGGCCAGAATAAAGCTTCCAGAAACGGGGCCTGCAAGCCCAGCAGTGGATAGAGAACAGCAAAATGCTGACGCAGAGTTTTCAGGTCTCTGGAAGCAATTTCCTCCTGGTAGGCCTGCTTAAGAGCTTCATCGTTGATGAAAAAATTAAGGATAAAGTCATCGGGCTTGTTGACCAGGATTTCCGGCCACAGCCAGACTTTAAGGCCGCTTATTTTCTCGCGGTAAGAAGCCTGCTGCTTTAGTCCCCAGACAGCCAGGGCATAAACCAGCGGACCAACCACCGAGGCGCCTGGAGGTAAAAAGTCCTGCAGAATACCGGCCGTCTGCTGAAAAAAGGCCTGAATTTTTTTCTCGTCCATGTTCCCCCTTTCTCGATCATCAGAATTTCAGACATACCACATAACCGGCGCAAGATTTTTCTTATTATAAAAAATTGACAGGACAGAGAAAAGAATTATTTTACTTCCAGGATAGCCAGGAAGGCTTCCTGCGGGATGTCCACCCGGCCGACCCGTTTCATTCGCTTTTTGCCTTCTTTCTGCTTCTCCAGCAGCTTCATCTTCCGGGTGTAATCACCGCCGTAGAGCTTGGCCAGCACATCCTTGCGGAAGGGCTTAATGGTTTCCCGGGCGATGACCCGCTTGCCGATGGCCGCCTGGATGACCACCTCAAACTGCTGCCTGGGAATGACCTGACGCAGTTTCTCCACCAGCGACCGGCCAACCTGGTAAGCTTTATCTTTGTGCACAATGACAGAGAGGGCATCCACTTCTTCATAATTAACCAGGATATCCAGCTTGACCAGAGGGGCTTCCCGGTAACCAAACAATTCATAATCCATGGAGGCGTAGCCCTGAGAAAGGGATTTCAGTTGATTGTAAAAATCAAAGACCACTTCATTGAGCGGCACCAGGTAGTCCAGCAGGACTCTACTGGTGGAGATGTATTCCATCTTCTTCTGTTCACCCCGCCGGTCGTCTAAAAGCTGGAGCAAATTTCCCAGATAACGGTCTGGCGTGAGAATGATGGCCTCTATGATTGGTTCTTCTATCTTTTCAATAAATTGCGGCTCCGGCAGTTCCGAAGGGTTATGTACCTCCAGGACCTCGCCTTTAGTGGTAGTCACCCGGTAACTGACACTCGGAGCAGTCGTAATCAGGTTCAGGTTGAATTCTCGCTCCAGTCTTTCCTGGATGATTTCCCGGTGGAGAAGTCCGAGAAAGCCGGCCCGGAAACCAAAACCCAGGGCCGGTGAATGTTCCGGCTCAAAATGAAAGGAAGCATCATTCAAGCGCAGTTTTTCCAGGGCATCCCGCAGGTCTTCAATTGAACTGTCGCCAGCCGGATAAAGGCCGCAGAAAACCATGGGCTTGGCTTCTTTAAAACCAGGTAACGGCTGGGCCGCCGGACGGTGTTTGTGGGTGATGGTTTCCCCGATCCGGGCATGCGCCAGGTTTTTTATGCCAGCCACCAGATATCCCACTTCTCCCGTGTTCAGGCTGTCCACTTTAACTGGCTTGGGCGTCAGGTAACCGATTTCTTCGGCTTCATACTCAGCACCAGTAGACATCAAAACAATCTTGTCTCCGGCCCGGAGCTGGCCATCTACCACTCTTACCAGCACCACCACTCCCCGGTAAGGGTCAAACCAGGAATCAAAGAGAAGGGCTTTAAGCGGAGCCTCAGGATTCCCGCCTGGGGCTGGAATTCTCTGCACAATGCTTTCCAGCACCGCTTCCACTCCCGTTCCTTTTTTAGCTGAAACCAAAAGCGCCTCTTCTTTTTTGAGCCCGACAATGTGTTCCAGCTGTTCCAGGGTCATCTCCACGTCCGCCTGCGGCAAATCAATCTTGTTAATAACCGGAATGATGACCAGGTCGTTCTGGATGGCCAGGTAGGCGTTGGCCAGAGTCTGGGCTTCCACTCCCTGCGAGGCGTCTATGACCAGGATAGCACCCTCACAGGCGCTCAGGCTGCGGGAAACTTCGTAAGAAAAATCTACGTGCCCCGGAGTATCTATCAGGTTCAGGATGTACTCTTCGCCTGATTTGCTGGTGTACTTAAGTCTGGCCGTTTGCGCTTTAATGGTGATACCCCTTTCCCGTTCCAGCTCCATGGTGTCCAGCACCTGCTCTTTAAGCTCACGCGGGGAAAGAGCACCGGTAAACTCTATGAAGCGGTCCGCCAGAGTGCTTTTCCCATGGTCCACATGGGCAATGATAGAAAAATTTCTGATTTTTTCCTGCATACCTGACACCTTATTCCTGATTCCAGAAACGGGATATAAAAACTAAACCAACCTGATTTTAGGCCGGGTAAAAGCAAGCTGGATATTTATTTTAATAGAAAAGACAGGGTTTTACAACCGGACCCGCCCGGCCCGACCTTATTCTTTTCTTGACTTTTTAAGATGGGTGGTATATTTTCAGTATGTAACGGAGAAAGATTGAGCTTATCTCCGTAAGGAGGATGTGATGTTAGGTTCTATTGGCCCAACTGAGCTTTTGTTGATTCTGCTCATTGTCATCATCATTTTCGGTGCCAGAAAACTTCCAGAACTGGGCAAATCTCTTGGAGAAGGCATTAGGAATTTTAAAAAAGCTGTCAATAGCGGCAAAGAAGAAACCCACCAGGACAACAACCCCAAGCCGCCGGCGGCCAGTTGAAGCGTTTAATGCTTAGCCATTAATTACCAAGCGGATAATGCTTTACGCTGGTTTTGACCTCGGGGGAACGCAGCTAAAGTACGGAGTCATAGACAGTCAGGGAAGAGTTGTTTATAAAAACAAAACCGACAGCCCGCCGGACATAAAGCAGCTGCTGAAAATCATTTCTGATTGCTGGCAGGAACTGACTTCTGTCTGCGGGAAAAAAATCCATAGCGTGGGGTTCGGTTTTGCTGGATTTTTCAGCCTGAAGAAAAAAAGAATCCTTAACTCACCAAATTATCAGGCTTTAAACAATTTTCCTCTGTTCCCGGCCCTGAGCAAAATTTTACCGGTTCCATTTTCTGTGCACAACGACGCTAACCTGGCCGCTTATGGCGAATACCTTTACGGCAGCGGGAAAAAAGCTCGCAGTCTGGTATTCCTGACCATTGGCACAGGAGTGGGCTCAGGCATTATTTTAAACGGCGAATTATGGCAGGGAACGGAAGGCTTTGCTGGAGAGCTGGGGCACATCACCGTCAACCCCGATGGATGGCCCTGTAACTGCGGCAGCCGGGGCTGTCTGGAAACAGAAGTCTCAGCTACGGCCCTGGTCCGGAACTACCGGGAATTCAAGCCCACAGATGAAGACCTGACCGCCCGGGATGTTTACCTGCGAGCCAGAAAAGGAGACCCGGCAGCAGCCCGGAGTTTTGAAAAGTGCGGATATTTTTTGGGCTTGGGTTTGAGCATCGTTATCAACTTTCTCAACCCGGAAAAAATCATTCTGGGTGGCGGAGTGATGAATTCAGGTAACTGGCTGTTAAAGCCCACCCTTTCTGAAGTTAAAAATAGAGCTATCCCCTTCAGCCTGGCCAGCTGTGAGATAAAGAAAGCCAGTTTAGGAAACGATGCTGGTTTTATCGGCGCGGCTGCCTGGGCCAGGCATCAGGTCCGCAGGACCAGCTCTAAAAGATAGGGCGGCCGGTTTTCCCCTTTTCCTGAACCGCTGGTAACTTTTTCCCCTTTAAAAAGTTTAAGTATTTTGATACAAAAAGTGGTGAAAAATTATATAATGATATCCTTATCTCAACCTGAAAAGAAACTTACCAGATTTATGACAAAATATTCAGGTAAATAATTTGAAGAAGAGACACTAGCTGGAAAAAGGAGGAACAGGTGTTAGGACAAAGGCGAAATTTAAGTTTGACCAAATTTAAGCTGACCATAATCTTTTTGATTCTCATATTAGTCGCTCTTACCAGTCTGGAAGCTACTATCAGAACCACGGGCGACATAAAAGGACGGATCCTGGACAAACAGGGCAAACCTATCACCGGTGCTTATTTATCACTTTTATCGCCCAGTCTGGTCGGTGTGGAATACTACCTGACAAAAAAATCCGGAAATTATCATTTTGTTGACCTGCCACCTGGCGTTTACAAGGTGATGGTGGAAGCACCCGGCTTTGTTTCCGTCGTCATCAATGAACTAAAAGTGGAAACAGGCAAGACCATAAAGCTGGACGTAATTCTTGAGCCAAGTGAAAAAGAAGAAGAAGAAAAGATCCTCCTTATACCGTTGCCAGAGCTGGATAAAGAATCACCGGGTGTCTCCTACATTCTGGACCGGGATATCCTGGCTCACATCCCGAAAACCAGGGACCTCAAAGGATTGTTGAGCCTGGTTCCTGGTTTTTCCCCAGAAAAAGTGCCAGCGGATTTAAGTTTTTCAGTAAATGGTTCAACCGCCAGAGATAATGCGGTCACTTTTCTGGCTAATGAGCTGAACCAGCCCTTGGACCGGTCGGTCAACGCCCTGTTAGATGTAGACTGGGCCGAAGAAGTGCAGGTAGAAGCTGCCGCTCACCCGGTAGAAACCTACAGCACTCCTGGAGCTTTTATCAAAATTATTCCATTACAGGGCAGTAATTCAGGTTCAGGAGAACTCAAATTTTTTGCTACGGGCGGGAACCTGGTCCACAACCTCTGGCATCCCGACTCCCAGAGCCTGGTAGACCCCGGTTCCGTAATCAAAGAAAAATACAACCTGGATTTTTCCATGAACTTCGGGGGAGCCATCATGCCTGACCGGGTGTGGTATTTTACCAGCTTCCGGTACAACCAGAAATCCAGGTCCACACCATTTCAGCCCTGGAGAGACCCCAACAATATTATCTATCCCAAGTATAGCTGGAAAGCCAAGGATTTCTTCTCCCTGCTGCGAGTGACCACCCAGGTCATGCCTGAGTTGAGGGCTTCTCTGCTTATAAGCTACAACCGCGATAATCAAACGGTGGACCCCGACCTTGTGTCTGTAACTACCCCTCAAATTGCCACCATGGGCATCAACGGGCAGAATCTTTTTCTTTTTAACCTCACTGGCAGTTACAAGATTGATTCCGAGACCACAGCCACTGGGTTTCTGTTCTACACCGCCAACAAACGGCCACGACTCCTTTACCCATCGGGAAAGGATAACCCGCGCTATGTTGACCTGGGAACAGGTTATGCCTGGGGAAGCGGTCCATACAACGACCAGAACAAAAACAACGTCTTTAGAGTTGGTATCTCGGCTACGCGCTGGCAAAACTTTCTGGGGATAAATCACGAACTTCTGGCTGGAGCCGAGTATGAGAGCAGCACCGCTTCTTACTCGGTCTGGAAAAACGACAACCTGCTCTATTTTTACCTTTTTGGTAGTCCGTATTATTACTCTGAAGGATTTTCACCTGTAAGCGGCAACCTGGTAGGCAAGGGTCTGATTGGCTTCTACCTGGCCAGCGCCACCGAGGATGGCCTGAAGCAGGGATCTTCGCTTCATCGGCTGATTTTTTATGCCCGTGATAATTTTTCCCTTGGTTCCCGGTTAAGTTTTTCTCTGGGGCTTAAATTTGAAAGAACCCAATCAGGTCTTGCACCAGTGTACATGAGCTCCAGCGGAAACGTTACTTCTATTCTTTACGGCAATGCCCTGATTAAATCCATTTACGGCCTTAATCCCTACAGCGCTCAGAGACTTAACGGCTGGGACAACATGCTTATCTGGCACACTCTTTCACCCCGGTTAGGGGTGGTGTTTGATGTTTTTGGCAAGGGAAATACGCTGCTAAAAGCTTCCTTTAACCGTTATGCCGAAAACCTTTCCCTGAGCTATCTGATGAATTTCTCTCCCGCTTCTCCCGGTAATTATCATCTTTTCTACTGGTACGATGAAAACGGAGACAAAAAGGTAGATGTAGACGACACCCTGGAGCTTTTCCCAGAAGATTATCGTGTCCACCAGAATGATTACTTTAGAAAGAGAGTAGCCCCTGGTCTAAAACCGCCTTCTGTCACCGAATGGACAATAGCCGTGGAGCAAAAAATCCAGGAGAACATGACCGTTTCTCTGGCCTATCTTGACCGAAGCAAAAAGAACTTAATTGAAGATGTGCTTTATGACCCGGATAATGACCGGGAATGGTATCAGCTGGAAGAGGCTTCTTCCTGGTGGGTTCCCTTCAGTACCATCGTCCCTGGTGGTTCTGGACAGGGAGATACACCGATAACAGTCTACTTCCCGTCTGCCAGCGCTCCGGCTTATTTTACCAGGTTGAACAACGTTAAGGGCTTAAAACAACATTACTCCGGCTGGCAGTTAGTTTTCCGGAAAAAGATGTCCAATAGATGGCAGCTCCTGGCCTCTGCTACCTGGAGCAAAGCTACTGGTAACGCCGGCTTAAGCCGGGTGGCTTCTAGCGCCCTGACCCAGCTGGCTAACTCGCCCGACCCTTTTCTGAACCTCTCCACTAACTCAAGACTTGACCTTGACCGGCCCTTCATTTTCCAGGTTATGGGCACTTACCAGCTACCCAGGGATTTCTTCGTGAGTGCTCGATTCTATGGCTACAGCGGTACCCCCTGGTTAAGAACCGTGACCATCGTGCCACCACAGAGCTGGCTGGAAGCCCATGGAGCAAGCAATACCCCGGTTACTGTTCTGCTGGAAGAACCTGGTACCAGGCGCTATCCTTTCTTTGAGAGCCTGGACCTCCGCTTGGAAAAGAACCTCAAACTCAGCTCAGGAACCAACCTGAACGTCTGGGTTGACATCCTTAACCTTCTGGGCAAGAAATACACCATAACGCAGTATGATGAAGGTGGGTACTGGTACCCAGAAACTGAAGGAACAAACCACGGGACCAGGATTTTCTCGCCTTTCTACCAGAAAATTCTGGCCGCTTATGGCACCAGAACAGCTCAACTTTGTTTTCGGCTGAGATTTTGATTGAGGTTTTCGGCTGGCCTCAGCAAAATAAAAGAAGCAGAACTATTTTCTTGACTACAATTTTATTTCCCGCACTTTTTTAATCTCTTTGCCTTCTGTCTTCTGTTTCACACTGCTGTAGAGTAAATATATTCCGGGCGGCAGCGGGTTAGCTTCACTGATGGGAATTAGCACTTCAAAATCTCCCTTGAATTTGTTCACTTCCTGTCTTTTGAGCTCATCTTCATCTTTAAAAGCCAGGGCAAAAGATTTTTCTCCCTGCCAGACAAGTTGGCCAGCTTTATTTTTGAGTTCCAGCTTGAGATAAAGTATGGCTTCCAGGCTGGCGTTGTCCTTAACTTCAAACCAGATTTCATCGTACGACATGGAAAGGGTCACCAGAAACTTAACTGCCTCTGAACTTCTCTCCACCTTTGACACTTTGAGGTCATAATCAAAAAACGTCTTTTCCTGAGTAATCGTATTTTTCTGAAAATAGTTCTGCGCCAGGTTTAAATCCTGCAGGTGCTCAAGGTTGATAGCTGAAAGAACATAATTACCAGAACAGTTTTCGTCCACAAAGATGACAGGAAAAGACCCGTAGTACCAGACTTCCCGGCAATAGCCGCGGGCTTCCATGGGAAAAGTCTGTCTCTCGGTCGGCGGACCAAAAAGTATGTAGATGCGTCCCCGGTCAGTTAACCAGCCTGGCCGCCCTTCGCCCTGGAACAATCTATTAGCTTGCTCAATTCGCTTGTAATATTCAACTTTAAACTCATTAACTTCTGTGTCCGGGTCCGGGTCCCGTCTTTTCCAGAAATCTTCTTTAAACTGTTTTCTCTCTGACTCCGGCATCTCCAGGAATATCTTCCGTTCTTCTGGTGTGATGATGTAGCGCACCTCAGATAACCATTCGGAATCTTCAGGACTGAGTTTTTTTTCCAGCCGGTAGGAGGCACAGGAAGCCAAGCCCAGGATCAAAATGCCTGAAAAAGCAAAAAGGAGAAGCTGATTTTTAAGTTTTTTCATTTTTAACCCTTTTCTTTTATAATAGCTTATTTCTCTTAAGGTTGTAAATCAACTCTTTTTCAGGAGTCTGGATTTTATTTCCGTCAAATCTTCGGGGGTGATTTTACTCCAGAAATAGGGGAAAACCAGCTTGTTTTGCAGCAGGGGGTCTGAATCGGGCTGTAGCTTCCCGGTTTCTGTTAGTCTTTTCCACTCTAAGGTTCCGGGGACTGGTGAAAAATAGGCCAGTCTGGGCCTGGCCCCCAGCTTTCTGACAAACTCTATGCTCTCCAGCACCTGTTTTTTGTCCTGTTCCGGCAATCCAACTAACAGATAAACCGAGATGTCAGGAGGGTTAAAGCCGACAGCCTGAAGATGTCTCAGCGCTTGTTCCAGTTCAGAAGGTTTAACCTTGGGGCCGGTCTCCTCCAGCAAATGCGGGTCGGCTGTTTCCAGACTCAGAAATATGGATTGAAACCCGGCTTCTTTCATTAATCTGGCCAGCTCTTCGTCCAGTTCTCGCACCTGAAGGCCGTTAGGTGTATGAAACTTAAGGTCAGGCTTGTTTTCAATAATCGTCCGCAAAATTTTTTTGAGATGCTGATCTTTATTAAGAAGCAGAGCATCATCGTAGAAAGCCACGTGTTTTATGTTTAAAGTCTTTTTAAAAGTCATAATCTCTTCCACTACCTTTTCTGGCTTCCTGGCATGAAAAGCTGGGAAAATAAGGCGACTGGCGCAGTAAGAACAATTAAAAGGACAGCCCCGCGAAGTCATCAGGCAAACAGTTTCTGGCTGACCGTATAATTCATAGGCAGGAGAAGGCAAGTCATCAAAAACAGCAAAATTCGCCTCTGGCCCGTCTTCTTTGAGATACCGGGAGCCAACTACCTCGGCTATAATTTTCAGGATTTTATTCTCGGCCGGACCGCTTATCACCAGGTCGGCTCCAGAATTTTTTCGGGCATGTTCTGGGCAGAGCGTAGCATAGATTCCACCCAGGATGATGGGCAAGCGGCCAAAAACCTTTCTTACCAGCTCCACCATAGCCTGAACCCCAGGGTACCAGTAGGTCATGGTGCAGGTAATAAGCACTGCTTCAGGTACTGGTGTTTGTTTTAACCTGGCTTCTACCAGGGCGAGAGGAAGCCCATAGCGAGAAAACCGTCGGGGAATAGACCGGAAAACCTCGGGTTTGGCCACTTCTTCTTTGAAGAAGCTCCCCCGGCCGTCCGCTTTTATCCTTGGTTTGTATCCAGAATCAGAGCCAAGCTGCTGGACATCAAGGCAATCCAGATAATCAATTTTCAGGTAGGTGTATTTTTTCAGGATGGAGGCCAGATAAAGAAGACCCAGGGGTTTGAGCCAGAAATCGCAGGCGGTAAAATCGTAGGCCCAGGGGTTGATTAACAGCAGGCTTTTTGGCTGGGGCATAAAATAAAAATTAGGTGGTGCGGAAGGTGGGACTCGAACCCACACGGCCTTTCGGCCATAAACTCCTGAGGCTTACGCGTCTGCCAATTCCGCCACTTCCGCAACCAGCCTC
>JBBIRN010000059.1:0-10499 GCA_037441785.1 Candidatus Aminicenantota bacterium
GAGCTACGCCGCCGGGTATGTGAATTTTATACGAGCCTTTACCTTAAGTCAATATTTCCAAATTTCTAAGGCTTCGCCTGTAAAAGTGCTCTGCCCTCAACTCTTTATGATGAATATCCGGTTCTGGTTCTGCCTCCCTCTATCCACCTCTGCAGAAAAAATAAATTAAAAAAAATTTTTTAAAATCCTTCTCCCAGTTTCTTTTTAAAACACAGCAGAGGAAAAAATGTTTTTCCGCCTTAAAACCATTTTTTAATTGGCCTGATCAGTAAACTGCTTAGCAAACAAGCAACCGTTATCTTATTTCATACCAGGTCGGCCCGCTCCTAATGGCCCCACACACTTCCCGCTTAACTCACCTTCTCAGCTCACTTTCTTTCCCACTCGCCTGGCAAACTCTCCACACTCCCTCATCCCCGAACTCCAATCAGCCGCAAAAACCGCCTCAAAATAGAACCCTTATCCGTCACCTCGGCGATGTCCTTCTCCGAGAGCTCTTTTATTTTCTTTAAAAATTCTTCGTTCTGCTTATTTCTCTCGCTGACCATGACCGCCAGGACTTCGGCCACGCCCTGGTTGCGCTCCAGCAAGAAAACAAAATCTTCCTGGGTTATTTCCAGGAGCTCACTTTCTTCCACCGCTCTGCAGGTCGCAGTCCGCGGCAAACCGGTAAAAAGCGACATTTCCCCTACCACCCCACCCGGGCCGGTTTCAAACTCGGAAACAAAACGTTTTCCGCCTTCCTCATAAACTATCTCACCTTTAATCTTTCCCCGGGCCACGATGTAGCAGCTATTTCCTTTCTCACCCTGCCGGAATAAAATCTCGCCCGCAGTAAAAAGATGTCTTTGAACCCTGGCCGCCAGCCTTTTGAGCTCTTCTTCCGGTACCAGCAGTGACCCGGCCTCGCTGCCTTCAACCTTCCTCAGCAGCCTGGATTCAGCCAGGCATTTAAAATTCTTCTCTGCCAGGCTTTTTTCTTTTTCCTGCCATATTTCGGGTCTGATGGTCCCGCTCAGCCGGTCCACAAACTCACCCACGGGCAGAGAAAACTCCACCCCCAGCCTTTTAAACCTGTACCACACATGCCTGGCCACTTCGCCGGCGATGATATTCTTCCGGGAAAAATCATCCACCCAGAAGCGCAGCAGGTAGGTCACACCTGTATTCTCAAAATTCTGGATAAAAGCGTCTGGTGCTGGTGGACTCAAAACTCCCGGCACCTCAGCTGCCGCCTGCTTCATGGCTTCCAGCACGACGGCCGGCGGCACCTCCGGGCTGACTTTAACCGGAATGGCAACCAGCGATTGATTGGTCGGCCTGGAAAAATTCACCAGCATCTCTGAAGCTACCACATTGTTGGGAATTATTACCAGGTTACCAGCCCGGTCCAGGATGTGCGTTTCGCGCCAGTTCATTTCCTTGACCACACCCTCGGTGCCTTTGATGGACACCCAGTCGCCCCGGCTGAGTGACCTAGTCAGGTTAAGCGAAATCCCGGCCAGCAAATTCCCCAGCACTCCCTGGAAGGCCAGGCCGATGATGGCCGTAAAAATGGCGGAAGTGGTCAGCAGCACGGAAATGTTAATGCCCAGCTTGCTCTTAAGCACCACCAGCAGCACGGTAAGATAAACCACAAAAAGCAGAAAACTGTGAAGAACACGCGGTAGAGCCCGCGGCAAATTTTTTCTTTCTTTCCTGAAAATGAGCCAGGCATCAAAAAACCTGACCACCAGAAAAATAGAAAACAGCAAAACCGCGGCTTCGGCGTAAGCGCTAAACCTTTCTGAGGTCAGAACCAGTTTTCCGAGCCGCACCTTCCAGGCCAGGTAAGAGGCCACCAGAAACACTGCGGGCAAAGAAACTCTCTGGATAAAATTGGGCCCGGCTTCGTGTCCGCTTTTCTTAACCCCGGCCAGCAACCGCACCAGCAAAAAATAAAAAACCAGAGCCGCCGCATACCAGCACAAAAAAACTGCCAGGTCCTTCATTTCTTTCCCCTTTTCATTTCCTTCCCCTGTTTCTTTCTTTGCTCAGGCTTTTACCCGGCTGCAGCTCCAGGATGTAGCCCTGCCGGGCCGCCCAAACTTTCCGGTACTCCAGACGTGCTTTACGCAGAAGGCGAGTGATGGTCACATCATCGTAATCAGGGCTGAAATGGCTCAGCACCAGAATATCCACTCCAGCTTCCTTCATGATTTCCAGTCCGTTCTTCCAGGTGCTATGACCCCAGCCTCTCTTTCTTTCAAACTCAGTTTCCGTGTAGGTGGAATCATAAACCAGGCAGGAAGCCCGCCGGCAGAACTCAACCAGCTCCTGGTCTGCCTGACCACCGTCAGGCTCGTGGTCCGTGACCACCACCAGCGCTTTATCTCCTTCCTCAATACGGTAGGCAAAAGCGCCGCCGGGATGGTTGACTTCCAGAAACCGGAGGCGAAAATTTCCCAGCCTTAGTCGGCTCTGCTTTAGCTGGTAAAAATTTTTCCGCGAAGCTGTTTTCCGGAACGGTACTGGAAAATAAGGCGTAGCCATCAGCCCCGAGAGAACGCTTTTAATCTTTCCGGCCGGCCAGGGAGAATAAAAATTAAACTCGGCCTCCGGCCAATACAACGGCTCAAAAAACGGCAGGCCGATGACATGGTCCAGGTGAAAATGGGTGAAGAAAATGTTGAACCTTAGCTTTCTTTTCCGCAGGTTGAGGTTTATCTCCGGTTGAAGCCTCCTGATACCGGTGCCGGCATCCACCAGAATTTCGCCCCCGTTCTTGGAAATAATCCTCAAGCAGTGTGTTTCCCCACCGTAGTAAATAAACTTCCGGCCAGAAACAGGCACCGTGCCCCTGACTCCCAGAAATTCAATCAGCATGCCCTTCCTCCCTTGTTAGCCCTCGTTTTTCTTTTCGCTTTTTTTACTTTTCTTTTAAAGTAAAAACTCCATCCCAGTCTTCAGGCGGCGGATTAACCTTCATCAGCCGGCATCTTTCAGCATAAACTTCTGCCAGCGGGTCCTCAGTCAGGCTTTCAAATGCCTGCCTGGCTTCCTCCCAGCGCCGCTGAAGGTAGAGAGCCCGCGCCTCGGTGAATATCTCCACTTTTCGCACTTGCTCCGGGCTGGCTTTTTCTTTCTCGGCTAACAACTCATAAACCGCCACCGGCTCGGTTTTTCCCACCACCCGGATGAGGTCAACCTGCCGGGCGAGAAAATATTCTTTAACCAGGCTCCAAGTATTCTGCCCGATGAGTATGGACACCCGGTAAGCCTTGGCGGCTCCTTCAAGCCGCGAAGCTAAGTTGATGGTATCGCCCATGGCCGTGTAATCAAACCGGCGGCTGGAACCCATGTTCCCCACCACGGCCGGTCCTGAATTCAGGCCAATCCTGGCCCGCACCGGTTTACCGACCAGCGCCTGAAAATGCGGCTGAAGTTCAGCCAGCCGGGCCTGGCAGCGAAGTGCTGCCCGACAGGCTCGCCGGGCATGGTCAGGCTGGTCAAGGGGCGCGTTCCAGAAAGCAATGATGGCATCGCCTTCGTACTTGTCCAGCGTCCCGCCTTCCTCCAGGATGATGTCCGTCATTTCTGAAAGGTACTGGTTTAAAAAACTGACCAGCTCTTCAGGCGAGAGTTTCTCTGAAATGGAAGTAAAGCCGGCCACATCAGAAAAGAAAGAGGTAACTTCGCGCTTTTCGCCGCCAAGCTTCAGCAGTTCAGGGTTTTCCACGATTTTTTCTATGACTTGCGGGCTGAGGTAATGACTGAAAACGCTCTTGATGAACCGGCGCTGCCGGCCCTCCACAGCGTAGTTAAGAAGGGCCGTAGAAAGAAAACTCAAGAGCACGGCTGCCTCCGGAATCACCAGGTTGAGCCAGTACCCGGAGCGAAAAGCCACCCAGGAAAAAAGCACCGGACCGGCCAGAGCCACCAGCAAAAAGCTCACCTGCTGCCACAGATGCGGCAAAAATGAGTTTAAAACTGCTACCAGAAGTGCCCAGAAAAAAACCATAGCGGCCAGCCACCACCAGCCCGCCTCTCTGAACCAGTCCTGATGAAGAAGATTATCCAGAGCCGTGGCCTGCATCTCCACACCCGGATAGACCGGACTTAAAGGAGAGGGCCTCAGGTCCAGAAGACCGGGCGCGCTGGCGCCAACCAGCACCATCTTGTCTTTGAACTCTTCGGGCTTAACCTGCGGCTCTTTTCCTTCTTCCATCTGAGCCCAGGAATTTATGATGGCAGCCACGGAGTAAGAACGGTAAGTGCCAGCCGGCCCATGATAATTGATGATGATGGCTCCCCGGCGGTCTAAACGGCTTCGGTCAATTTCCTTAACTCCAACCGCCCGGGCCAGAGCCAGCGGTAGAGAAGGTAGGAGAAGCCCGCGGTATTTTATGGCTAAAGGCAGCCGGCGGAAAATTCCGTCAGCCTCGGGCTCAAAGAGCACGTTGCCTGCGCCGGCTGCTTCCTCCAGCAGCACCTGAACCGGCAGGGTGGCTGAAGTGGCTTCCGGTAGCTTAAACCCGACTAAGAACCCAGGCTCCAGGGAAAACTTTTTAAGCCATTCTGGAGGAACTTCTTTATAGACAGTCTGCTTCGGGCTTAATGACAGAGCCAGGGAGACGTTGCCCGCTTGTTTTAGGGCTTCAGCCAGACTGCGGTCGTCTTCCAGGCCGTAGCTGGAATTTTCGCTGAGGATTAAGTCAAAGAAAACTGCCCGAGCCCCACCCTGTTTCAGGTAATCAACGATGGCGGCATAAAGCTGCCGCGGCCAGGGCCAGGAAACCTGTTGCTCTTTTTCAAAATAATCCAGGCTGTACTGGTCAATGAGAAAGATGACGATATCCTTATCGGCTTTTCCCGGCTGTGACCATAAGCTCAGCCTCAGGTCCCAGGTTTTCCACTCCGCCACCTTCAGCCAGCCGCTGAGATGAAGAGCCAGGCAGAGCCCAAAAACAAACAGACCGACCAGCAGGCCGTTTTTTAACTTCTGTTTTGTGCCCGGCTTTTTAACTGAAACTTTCATTTTCCAGCTTTAATTTTCCTTTTTTGATTTAGCTTTTCATTTAATTTTTTTGCCTGACTTAAATTTCCTTTTTTGTTTTTTTCCTTCACTTTGCTTTTTCTTCACTTCCTTCCAGCTCTTTTTCTTTTTTTCTCGGCCTTGCGGCGCTTGCTGTCCTGAACTTTGTTCTGTGTTCCCAGCGACTTGAGCTTTTTTCTCTTCCTGCCTCCTTTTTAATTTTTAGCTTTTTTGTCCGCTTTTTTCTGGCTTCTTTTCTCGCCCCTTTTTTCACCTTTCTTTTTTATAATTTCTTTCCGGTCAAAAAATTTTCCTTATCCTGATTTTCCTTTTAACCCTCTTAAACCTTTAACCTTTGCTCTTTTCTAAAAATCTGCTAAAAATTTCTACTTTCCTTTCACCGGCTGGCCGAAAATCACCTCAATTAGCCAGCTGGAGCATTTTCTGGAAACGGGCGGTGCGCACTGAAACATTAGCTTCGGCCGCCGCAGAAGCAGTGCTGACCCTGTTCAGGTGCTCAAGTCTGTCTGCTGGCAGAGGATGGGTTCTAAACCAGCCTTTAGCTCCTGCCCCGGCCGCCGGCGTTTCTTTTTTCAGCTGTTCCAGAAATTCGGCCAGCCCGGCCGTTGAATAACCTGTTTGAGCCAGAAACTTTACCGAAAGGCTGTCAGCCTCATACTCAAACTTGCGGTCGTAGCCGCGCTCCACCAGAACAGCCACGATGTCTCCCAGGACCCCGTCAAATACTGAAACCAGCTTTTGGAAATCTTCTGAGCCGAGGCGCGAGGCCGCTTCGCTGGCCATGAGTTTAAAAGCATCCATTAACCGGGCTTTCTTGATGGACTGGAGTCCATGGCGGGCAGCCACGTGCCCCACTTCATGAGCCAGCACGGCCGCCAGCATTTCTTCATTCTGACAGGTTTTGAGCAACCCTCTGGTGATGAAAATAAACCCGCCGGGCGCAGCCATGGCATTTATCTCTTCGCTGTCCAGGATTAAAAAATGGTAACCAGCATAAGTTTCCGGCCGGCTGGAAAAACTGACCACGGCCTGTCCCACGCGGTTGACATAAGCAGTGAGCTCGGCCTGATCATAAACTCTGTACTTAGAAAGAACCAGGGCCGCCACACTTCTTCCGATGTAGTATTCTTCCTCTTCCGTGATATCAGCAAAAGTGGAACGCAGGGCTTCGGT
The DNA here is from genome assembly GCA_037441785.1 of Candidatus Aminicenantota bacterium. GTDB lineage: Bacteria > Acidobacteriota > Aminicenantia > Aminicenantales > Saccharicenantaceae > Saccharicenans. Next base: position 6,209 of record JBBIRN010000059.1, read on the forward strand.
GGTTTTGAGGATAGTGGCTTTGTCTTTCTCGGAGATTTTTCCCTGGGCCGCCAGCGTGTCCACCACTCCTTTTTCCACCGTGGCGCAGGAAGAAAGCCAGATAAAACATAAGACGAGGAGCGAGAGGGCAAGAAGCTTTTTCTTCAGTTTCATTGGCCACCTCCAAACTCCGCCAGCCTCCCCTGCTTGAGAAACTGCTCCAGCTCGGCTTCAGAAATTTTAATCCGCAGCATCTTATCCACCCAGGTGTAGTCCAGGTCTTTTCTCTGGGCCCGGTAAGCATCTTCCACCTGCTTGTTAAAACCTTTAGCCGCCAGGGCCACTTCCGTGGTTGAAGCGCCGGTTTTTAGAGATTGGTCTGAGGCGGTGAGACTGACCTTGCCAGACTGAACCGCAGAAGAGTGCAACCAGCCGGTCAGCCCGTCGCTGGTTTTAACCTGAAGCCAGTCGTCTTGGACGGAAATTTTTTCCACCCGGTCGCCGGCTTTAAGAGTCTTAACCACGGCGGCGTAGAATTTCGGGCTTTTGCGCACTGCGGTCGTCTGGACCTTGACCACCAGAGTTTCAGCCATCAACAACCCGACCAGGATGGCTGCCACCAAAACTAAAAAAAGCACCAACGATTTTTTTCTCATGCGCCTCCTTCCTTCTTTGGTCTGTTCTTACGCAGCTTTTTCCTTGTTTTTCCTTTTCTTTCTTTATCAGGTTTTCCTTTTTTGTCTCATTTTATTTTCAGGTCGCCTTCTTATTTCCCATTATTCATCTTCTTGAGGCTCTAATTATTTTTTCTGGCCAGCTCGCTCAGCTTCTCCCGGGCTTCTGGGTTGCCAATAAAAATGAGCACCTCGCCAGGTTTTATGACCCGCTCCAGCGGCGGGTTAAAGACATAATTCTCCGTGCCTGCTTCTTTGACGGCCACAAGCAGGGCGGAAGTTTTTTCTTCCAGCCGGGCTTCGGCAATGGTCTTACCGGCCAGGGTTGAAGACTCTTCCACCGGCACCTCATCCACCCGCAGGCCGCGGTCCCGGTCGCGGAGCATCATGTCCAGAAAGGTGGTGGCCGCCGGTCTGATCATCTCGGAAGCCATGCGCATCCCGCCAATGTAGGTCGGCGAAATCACGCTGTCGGCTCCAGCTTTTTTCATCTTGGGGTGTGACTTGAGGTCAATGCCCTTGGCCACGATTCTGATTTTCGGGTTCAGGCTGCGGGCCGTGATGGTGACATAAAGGTTGGCTTCATCAGTGGGTAAAGAAAGGAAAACACCGCGGGCCCGGTCCAGCCCGGCTTTAAGCAGCACAGCATCATCCTCGGGCGCGCCCTGGACGTAGAGAAATTTCAGGTGCCGGTTGCTTTCCTGTTCAAGTTGATGGACAAAGTCCGTCATCTGCTGGATTTTTTCTGGCGAGGGGTCAACCAGGACAAAATCGCGGCCGGTCAGGCTGAGCTCGCGGACGATGGTCTGGGCTGTTTCATCACTGCCGCAGACCAGGTAATGGTCTTTCAACCTGGCGATTTCTTTTTCCATTTTTCTTCTCCCCAGTAGATTTTTGAGCTCGCCTTCCACGATAAAGGCCGTGATGGAAGAGACGGCAAAGGCGATGGTACCCAGGCTGAGCATGATGAAAATTACGGTAAAAAGGCGGGCCGCCGGGTTAGCTGACAGGTCGCGCACTTCACCGTAACCGATGGTGGAGATGGTAATAGCCGTCATGTACACGGCATCAAGGATGGACCAGTCTCGGCCGCCAAAAACCTTGAAGCCCGCGACCCCGATTAGAAAAACACCGAGGAATAAAAGGACTGAAATAACGATACGGCGGCGATTGTCCATTAAAAACTCCGGTCCGGTCTGACTCAGAAACTCAGCTCAGAACCAGACTACCTTATCACCGCTTTGATTTTATAAAATTAAATTTTTCTTTACAAACAAAAAACGGGGGGCACTATACTCCTAACCTAATTTTTAAAATTAGCGACGCCTGACACTTTCTCATTTTCCTACTCTCTTGCGGTAAAAAACAGGAAAACATCAGTGTTTCGCTCTCCATTTTTTTCTGTCGCTGGTCCTGGAAAGGCAAACAAAAACCTGGTGAAAAAACTGGTGACGCCTTAGGCATTCACTGATTTTCTTGAGAGAACTTCACCTAATTTCGGGACACTTTACTAATTGTGGAATTTTTATTTATTTTCTTTTTACTGTTTTGTTATTTTCCCCTGTTTGTGAAAATTAGCGTAATTAAAGGACATCCACAATTTTCCATCCTCATTTTTCCTGGATGTTCCCATTTTCTTGTCCCCAACTTTTCAGCTCACCCTTTTCCTCCGCATTTTTTTCTTCCCCATTTTTTCTATCAAGCTGTCCCTTATTTTTCTTAGCTTACGCCTTAAAAATTGGAGAATATGTAGGAGGTCACTGATTTTGATTTGTCTGACTTCGCTCTTTGAAATTTAAAAAATATTTCTCTTGGGCTCTTGACCTGGGCACACCTAATTGTCCCGAATTTTTTGGTCCCTAATTTTGGGGTGCCTAATCATTTAAAAAGAGCTTCAGGTCGTCCTCCACGGTGCCGATGCCGCTTATTCCGAATTTTTCTACCAGCACCTTGGCCACGTTCGGCGAAAGGAAAGCCGGAAGCGTTGGACCCAGGTGAATGTTCTTCACCCCGAGGTACAGCAGAGCCAGCAGCACAATCACTGCCTTCTGCTCATACCAGGCAATGTTGTAAGAAATCGGCAGCTTGTTGACATCATCCAGTCCGAACACTTCCTTGAGTTTCAGCGCAATCACGGCCAGCGAGTAAGAATCGTTGCACTGTCCGGCATCCAGCACCCGGGGGATTCCGTTTATCTCACCCAGCGGCAGTTTGTTGTAGCGGTACTTGGCGCAGCCGGCGGTCAGAATCACTGTATCCTTTGGTAAGGCTTTGGCAAACTCGGTGTAATACTCCCGATTTCTCATGCGGCCGTCGCAGCCAGCCATGACAAAAAATCTTTTTATCGCTCCGCTTTTAACTGCTTCTACCACTTTGTCAGCCAGCTGAACCACCTGGTGATGGGCAAACCCACCGATGATTTCGCCCTTCTCAATCTCCACCGGCGGCTGGCATCGCTTAGCATGGGCAATAATTTCAGAAAAATCTTTACGGCCGTAAAGCCCTTCAGGAATATGCTTCAACCCGGGATAACCCACCACCCCTGTGGTATAGACCCGGTCCCGGTAAGAATCACGAGGCGGGATGAGGCAATTAGTAGTCATCAGAATCGGTCCGTTAAAGCTTTCAAACTCTTTGTACTGCAGCCACCAGGAGTTGCCATAATTTCCGGCAAAATGAGGATATTTTTTAAAGGCCGGGTAATACTGAGCCGGCAGCATTTCACCGTGGGTATAAACATCAACTCCCGTGCCGGCCGTCTGTTCCAGCAGCTGCTCCAGGTCTTTGAGGTCATGACCGCTGATGAGAATTCCTGGATTGTTTCTCACTCCGATATCAACCCTGGTAATTTCTGGATGGCCGTAGGTTGAGGTGTTGGCCCGGTCCAGAAGAGCCATGGTCTCTACCCCGTATTTTCCTGTTTCCAGCACCAGGGCGGTAAGCTGGTCAACACTCAGCGAATCATCAAGAGTAGAAGCCAGCGCTTTTTCCATAAAATGATAGATGCCGTCATCCTTGAAACCCAACTGGTAGGCATGGTAGGCATAGGCAGCCATTCCTTTAACACCATAGGTTACTAACTCTCTGAGGGAGCGCACGTCTTCATCCCGGGTGGTTAACACGCCAATCGTGGCAGATAAATTTATCAGGTCTTCATCAGTTTGATAGGTCCAGGAAACGGCCGGATGATGGTTCAACTCTTCGGGACGGAAACCAGCTGATTGTAGACGCGATTTTAACTTCTCGCGTAAGGCCACAGCTTCCTTAACCCGCTCCAGGAAAAATTCCTGGTCAAAGTTAACGTTGGTCACCGTGGAAAAAAGTCCTTCAAGGAGAAAGCGGTCCGTAGTTTCCTCATTAATTCCTTTTTCTCTGGCTTTGAGGTTTAACCAGGAAATACCCTTCAGGGAATAAATCAGCAGGTCTTGCAGGTTGGCGACCAGCGGTGGCTTACCACAGACCCCAACTTTGGTGCAGCCTTTGTTTCCCAGAGTTTCCTGACACTGAAAACAAAACATGTTCATTATTTCCTCCTGACTTTACATATCCTATAATTCCTATAGGATTATGTATATTTAGGCATCTATTATACACGATTCGTTATTTTTTTAAAGCAAGACATAAAATTTTTTAAAGAT
>JBBIRN010000060.1:0-10408 GCA_037441785.1 Candidatus Aminicenantota bacterium
TCTTTTTTCCTTTTTAGCTTCTGATTTAAATCATAAAAACTCAGAAATTGAACCCGGTCTAAAAAAGGGCCGCCAGATTTTCCGGAAATTTAACCAGTCTTCTCTTAGCTTTTTTGAATTTTTTTCTCTGGGGCATCTGAGCACTTTTAAAATTTCTCCCTTCTTTTTATCTCTTCTAATTTTAATTCTGGTGTTTTTCCCCTCCTGTCAGTCCAAAAAATCAAACACCACCGAGATCATCGTAGCTGGCTCAACCAGTGTTCAGCCTTTTGCTGACAAGTGGTCTGAACTTTTCATGGAAAAAAGACCTGGGGTGGTGGTTAATGTCCAGGGGGGTGGCTCCAGCGCTGGCATCATGGCCGTAAAAACTGGCGCTGCTCACATCGGCATGTCCTCACGAGAGCTTAAGGAAGATGAACAAGACCTGCATCAATTTGAAGTGGCCCGCGACGGTCTGGCCATCATCGTCCACCCCTCCAACCCCGTGGAAGACCTGACCATAGAACAGGTCAAAGGCATTTTTTCCGGCGACATTACCAACTGGAAAACACTCAACGGTCGGGATAAAGCCATCACCGTGGTGGTCAGGGAGGAAGGTTCGGGCACTAGGGGAGCTTTTCAGGAAATGGTCATGGGTAAAACCCGCATCAGTAAGAGAGCCATTGTCCAGGATTCTAACGGCACGGTGCGAGAAATCGTCAGCCGCGACCCCAACTCCATCGGTTTTATTTCACTCGGTCTGGTCAACGAGAAAGTAAAAGCTATTTCCCTGAACGGCGTCCGGCCGACGGAAGAAAACATCCTGAAAAAGCAGTACCGCCTGGTCAGACCCTTTCTTTTCCTCACCCGGGAAGAACCGACTGGCCTGGCCAAAGAATTTATTGATTTTGTTCTTTCTGACGAGATTCAGTCCCTGCTTCCCAAAGAAGGTTTAATAGCTGTAAAAAAGGTCGGCTGAGAGGGCGAGAGATTATGGTTAGCAAGAGTTCTAACAAACTGGAAAAGAGCGACAAACTCATCAAACTGAGTCTGTTGATGATTGCCCTTTCCGCCGTCTCCGTGCTGGCCATCATCACGATTTTTATTTTTGAACAGGGCCTGCCCATAATGTTCAAATACGGGCTGAAGCATTTTCTTCTGGGCCAGGACTGGTATCCATCGGAGAAAAGTTTTGGCCTGCTGCCGATGATCATCGGGTCGCTGATGGTGACCTTTGGAGCCCTGATTATCGGTGTCCCCCTGGGACTGGCCAGCGCCATTTTCCTGACCGAATTTTCCAGCCGCCGGGTAGCCAGGTTTCTCAAGCCGGTGATTGAACTTTTAGCCGGCATACCCTCGGTAGTTTACGGGTTTATCGGTTTGATGTTTCTGGTGCCCTTTATAAGGGAAAAATTTGGTGGACCAGGGCTTTCTGTCCTGGCGGCTTCCGTTATTCTGGGCATCATGATTTTACCGACGGTCATCAGCATAACCATAGATTCCATCAGAGCGGTACCTGATTCCTACCGCGAAGGCTCCATCGCTCTTGGTGCGACTAAGTGGCAAACCGTAAAAATGGTGGTCTTGCCGGCCGCCCGTTCAGGAATTATCGCCGGTATAATTTTGGGCATGGGCCGGGCCATCGGTGAAACCATGGCGGTGATCATGGTGGCGGGAAATGCTGCTGACATCCCCGGCTCGCTTCTGGCTCCGGTGCGCACTCTGACTTCTAACATCGCCCTTGAAATGGCTTATGCCAGCGGCGAGCACCGGGAAGCTCTTTTTGCTACCGGTGTCATCCTGTTTGTCATCATCATGATTCTTAACACCGTGGCTAACATGACTTCAGCCAGGCAGAGAAAGAGGGGGAGCGGACGGTGAGCAAGCTCAGGATAAACCCCCGGACCGAACAGAAAATTATCACCTACCTTCTTTATTTTCTCACTTCCATCGCCATAATTGTTCTGATTTTTATCCTGACGGTGATTTTGAAAAATGGCCTGCCCCAGTTGAGCCTGGAATTTTTAACCAGAAACCCGGCCGACATGGGCCGAGAAGGCGGCATCTTATCCACCATCCTGGCCACAGCTTTTCTGACTTTTATAGCTTTGCTGGTCGCCACCCCGCTTGGTGTTGGAACCGCTATTTACCTTACTGAATACACTCTGGAAGGGCGGGTGACCAAGATTATCAGGTTCGGGGCCGAGTGTCTGGCCGGTATCCCGTCTATTATTTTTGGCCTTTTTGGTTTCATCCTTTTTGTCAACAAGTTGAAATTCGGCTGGTCTATCCTGAGTGGCGGACTGACCCTGGCCTTCATGATTCTCCCGACCATCATCAGGACAAGCGAAGAAGCCATCAAGAGCGTGCCGCCAGCCTACCGGCTGGTCAGCTTTTCCCTGGGCTCTACCCGCTGGCAGACGGTGACCAAGGTGGTCTTGCCCTCGGCCATTCCCGGGATTGTCACCGGCGTTATCCTGAGCATAGGCCGGAGCATTGGAGAGACGGCGGCCGTGATTTTTACCGCGGGTTCGGCTCTGCGGATGCCCACTTCAATTTTCTCTTCTTCCCGCACCATGGCCGTACATTTTTACATCCTGGCCAAGGAAGGTGTTTCCATGCCCAAGGCTTATGGCACGGCTGCTGTTCTGGTCATTTCCATCCTGGTGGTGAACCTTTTGACCTATTACTTGATGGAAAAATACATCAAGAGGAAATCCTAAATTCAGGAAGAAGCGGCGATGAGAGAAGTAGCGATTCAGGTTGAGCATCTGAGCCATTATTACGGGCCGCACCGCAGCCTTAAAGACATAAATTTACAGGTCTACCGGAATGAGATCCTTGGTATCATCGGGCCGGCCAAGAGCGGAAAATCCACTTTCCTGAGCTGCTTAAACCGCCTGAACGACCTCATCCCAGGCAGCCGGGTAGATGGGAAAATCCTGGTGGATGGTCAGGATATTTATGGACCGGGTGTGGATGTGGTGGCTCTGCGGAGAAAACTGGGCATAGTCTTCGCCACGCCCATTCCTCTGCCCATGAGCATATACGAGAATGTTGTTTACGGGGTAAGGCTTCTGGGAAAAAATAACCGCCGGGAGCTTGACCAGATAGTGGAGGAATCACTGGAAAAAGCCGGACTGTGGGGTGAGGTAAAAGACCGGCTTCAGACAAGCGCCCTGAAACTTTCCGGTGGGCAACAGCAGCGCTTGTGTATTGCCCGGGTCCTGGCTCTTAAACCGGATTATATCCTGCTGGACGAGCCAACCTCAGGCCTGGACCCGATTTCTACCATGAAAATAGAAGATTCTTTGCGGACGCTAAAAGCCAACTACACCATCATCCTGGTGACCAACAACACCAAACAGGCGGCACGCGTGGCTGACCGCACGGCCTTTTTCCTGATGGGTGAGCTGGTAGAAATTGATGAAACGCCGGTTATTTTCACCAGACCAAGGGATAAAAGGACAGAAGATTACCTGGAAGGAAGGTTTGGCTGAAAAGCAACTATTTATTATTTTTTAACAAAAAAAAGTTTGAAAATTAACAGAGAAAAGGTAAAAAAATAAACAGGGTTAGAAGAAGTGATGAGCACACCATCAGCCAGAAACATCATTGAGATAAAAAACCTCAATTTTTATTACGGCAAATTTCAGGCTCTAAAAAACATAAACCTGGAGATAAAAGCGCGCCGGATTACGGCCCTCATAGGTCCTTCGGGCTGCGGCAAATCCACCTTTCTCCGAACTCTGAACCGGATGAACGACCTGATTGAAGGAGCCAGGGCTGAAGGGGAAGTCTGGTTTGACGGGAAAAACATCTTCAGCCCGGAGACCGACCTGCTCGAGCTGAGGCGCCGGGTGGGCATGGTTTTTCAGCGGCCGAACCCGTTTCCCTTAAGCATTGCTGATAACATAACCTATGGACTGAGGGTTCACGGCCAGACTGACCAGGCCTTTCTGGAAGAACGTCTGTACTGGAGCCTTAAAGCGGTTAACCTCTGGGATGAATTAAAAGACAGGCTGAACGAAAGTGCTCTCAACCTGACCGGTGAACAGCAGCAGAGGTTGTGCATTGCCCGTTTGCTAGCTCTACAGCCAGAAGTGGTGTTGATGGATGAACCCTGTTCTGCCTTGGACCCGGTAGCGACTGCTCGTATTGAGGATTTGATGCGGGAACTTCGGGAAAACTATACTATAATTATCGTCACCCATAACATGCAGCAGGCCGCTCGTGTTTCTGATTACACGGGTTATTTTTTGCTGGGAGAGCTGGTAGAATTTGGAGAAACCAACCAGATTTTTACCAGTCCCCGGGATAAAAGAACAGAAGATTACATAACCGGTCGCTTCGGTTAAGCCGGCTGAGCTGGTGGGGGAGCGGCCAAGGAGGCAAAAATGACCAGGTATTTTGATGACGAACTTCTGGAGCTTAACAAAAAAATTCTGCAGATGAGCGCTGAAGTGGAAGAATCCATCGGCGATTCTATCAAAGCCCTGAGAGAGTTGAATAAAGAAAAGGCTCAGGCCGTCATAGATTACGATGACACCATTGACCGGATGGACCTGGAAATAGAAGAAAAGTGCTTGAGCCTTATTGCTCTTTACCAGCCGGCGGCGGCTGACCTGCGTTTTATTGTCATGTGCATGAAGATTGCCACGGACCTGGAAAGAATCGCGGACCTAGCCGTGGACATTGCTCAGAGGGTGCTGGAAATTGCTGACCAGCCGCTGCTCAAGCCGTTGATTGACATACCCAAGCTGGCTACCCTGGCTCAGAATATGGTCAGAGACGCCATAAATTCCTTTGTTAACAAAGATACGGAACTGGCCAAGTCGGTTATTTTGCGAGATAACGAAGCAGATGAGCTCAGAAATTTAGTCCAGAGCGAGCTCATAAATGATTACCTGAGCAAAGACCCTACCACGGCCCCGCGGGCGGTGGCTCTGCTGCTGGTGGCCAGGCATCTGGAAAGGATTTGCGACCATGCTACCAACATTGCCGAAGATGTTATTTACATGGTCAAGGCTTTGCAGGTAAGGCACCATCCGGAAAGTTTGAAATAAGCAGGTTTTTGTCCAGCGAGAAAATGTTTCAGGTGGTAATTATACCCAAGCCCAGCACCGGCGGAAAGATTCATTTCAGTCTGTGACTTTCCTGGTCTAGAATCAGGCCTTTCCCAATCAGATAACCGGGCTAATTTATCTGTCTGGAGGTTATTTAGATTAGAGGCTGGCGCCTGAATTGTTAATTTGTCGGGTGTGTGTTATCCTGAAAATGGATTAATACTTTAGGTGCTTCAAAAGGTGTTAAAAAATGTGGCTTAGGCGCTGGCTTTCCAGTCTCCTGGCCTGGGGAGGGCTGTTTTTGCTGCTTTTACCGGGCAGTGCCCTGGAGAAGAAAGAAGTTAAACCGCCCAAAGTTGCCTATAACGTCACGGTCAACGCCGTAACTTTATCTGTGACCGTTCAGGACCGGAAGGGGAGGTACATAAACAACCTGGAAAAAGCTGATTTTGTGGTTTATGAAAATAACGAACGTAAGGAAATCACGTATTTCCAGCATGATGAACGGGCGCCGATAAGCTTTACCGTGCTGCTGGATGTCAGCGGCAGCATGGCTCTGGAAAATAAATTTGAAGAAATCCGGCAGGCTCTGCGTCTGCTGGCCCGTGAAATCCTCAGCCCGCAGGATGAACTGGCCTTACTGGTTTTTGCTGACGGCGAAGTGGAAGTGGCGGCCAGGCATTCCCTGGACCGAAAGGGTTTTTTGGAGGCTCTGGAAAAGGAGAAGGCTTACGGCAAGACGGCTCTGAACGATGCGGTGGCCGCCTCGCCTCAGTATGCCATCCGGGCTAAGAACGAAAAAAGAGCTCTGATTTTAATAACCGACGGCATTGAAAACGACAGCGTGACCACGCCGGAGCAGGCCCTGGAAATAGCCCGTCGGGTGGAAATACCGATTTATGTTATCGGATACAAAATACCCAAAGCCGAAGAAATACTCGCCCGGCATAAGAGAAAATCCGGCCTCACTCTCCAGAGCATCGTTTATACCCTTAATCTTTTTGCCGAAGCCACCGGCGGAAAAGCTTTTTTCCTCGACAATACCGAAGAACTCCTTTCCGCTTTTTATGAAATAAAGAAAGAGCAGAGCCACCAGTATCTGATAGGCTATACTTCATACCGGGAAGATGAACGCTACCGGAAGATAAGGGTAGAGACCAGACGAGGGAATTATAGAATCCGCACCCGCCAGGGATATTGAAAGTTCAGGGGAGAATATACTTAACGATTATTCAGCCAGATAGGAATTAAGCAAAAAAACTTTTGTAAACAGCTTTAAAATGAGGTAAAATAAAACAGATTAAAGGGTAATGAATTTTAAAAATGAAATCAGGAGGACAAAATGAAGAAAGGTCTTTTTATGTTAGCGGGCATCCTGGTGCTGGCCGGTTTTCTCACTCTGAACTGGGGCTGTGCTACTAAAAAGTACGTCAGCAGTGAAATTGCCACGGTGGACAAAAAAGTTTCCAGCATTTCCACTGAAGTAGAAGAAGCCCAGAAAAGGATTAAAGAGCATGATGAGAAGCTGGCCACCATCGGAGAACTGATCAAGCAGCATGATTCTCAATTCAAACAGGTAGATGGAAAGATTGAAGAGGTTAAGACACTCATTCGTGGCAACCTGGTGATGAAGGCCACCTTAACCAGCAATGAAGCCAAGTTTGCCTTTAACAGTGCTGAACTAACTCCCCAGGCTAAAGCAGCCATTGACAATTTTGTCCAGAAGTTGATTCAGGAGAATAAGGGTGTTTACATTGAAATTCAGGGACATACAGACAACGTTGGACCAGAGGAAGTCAACCTGGCCTTGGGTCAGAAGAGGGCCGAAGCAGTGATGATGTATCTTTATAAGACCTATCACATTCCGCTGCACCGTATGGCGGCTGTAAGCCTTGGTAGTTCAAGCCCTATTGCCGATAATAAAACCAAAGAAGGCAGAGCTCAGAATAGAAGAGTAGAGATTCTGGTCTACGAATAAAAATCATTCTGCTGACGCGTGCAGAGGTTTTGTTTAGAGCCAAGAGTTGAAGTTTAATTTTGCTCTGAAGAAAGTTTTTTTCACCAGAAGCGCTAAAAACAAAGGGGAAAGAACGAAACTTTCCCCTTTCTTATTTTTTTCCCGTTTTATTTCCAGCGGAAGGGGTTTTTGCGCCTGAAATCCGGTACCAGATGTTCATCATCTTCAAAGGGTTCAGGTTGCAGAAAAAGGTGTTCAAAGCCAAGCTCCAGAGCCCGGTTCATTACCTGGTGGTATTCCTCAGCTGTAATTTCTCTCCTCAGTTCAGCCGGCGCTTTAAAGCAGGGGTGGTACTGGCTCATCAGGCTTAAACCCACGGAAGTGGAAAGGTTAGTGGCTATCCATTCCAGAACTTTGATGGAATCCGCCGTGTGCCCTGGCAGGACCAGGTGTCTGATGATAAGGCCGCTTCGGGCAATTTCCTGTTCGTCCAGAATCAGGTCGGGCTGCTGGCAGTACATTTCCTGAAGGGCCAGGCGGGCCTGTTCAAAATAATCAGGCGCACCGGAATATTTTTTAGAAAGCTCGGAAGAAACATACTTCAGGTCAGGCAAATAGATATCCACAATACCTCTGAGTTGTTCAATCACTTCCAGCGATTCATAGCCGTTGGAATTCCAGACCAGCGGTATGGATAAACCCTGGCTGTAAGCGATTCTTAAAGCCCGCAGAATGGGTAGGACCACATGGGTGGGTGAAACAAGGTTGATGTTGAGAGCACCCTGGGCCTGGAGCCAGAGCATAAGTTGGCCAGTTGTTCATCGGTCTGGAGGTCGCCTTCATTCAGCCAGCTCAACTGGTAGTTCTGACAGAAAAGACATTTCAGGTTGCAGCCGCTAAAGAAAATGGTGCCCGAACCACGGCTGCCGGCCGCCGTTCCCCGGCCGCTTAAAGCGGGCTCTTCTCCGTAATGCAGCAGTCCCACTGACACCCGGGCCAGGTTTCCTGTCTGACAGAGACCAACCTGGCCTGAGCTTCGGTCCACACGGCAATTCCTGGGACAAAGAGTGCAACAGGATTCCAGCGGTGAAAGTCTGGCCAGAGCCTTATCTATGGCTTCCAGCTTGCGGTTTTTCAAAAATTCTTTTTCCATGGTCTTGGCTAAGATACTTAACTCGTCAAAATTATAGCAGAAACGGGTGAACTGTCATCGTTAAAACCGCCGGACCTGAGTTTTTAACAATAAGGCCAGTAAAAGGCTTGTCAGCTTTAGCTAAAATAAGTATAGTAAAGAGTCTGGAACCAGTGATAATTATCCAGATTTAAGATAGGTAAGGGTAGGTTTAATTTTAATGAAGTTTATCCTCAAGCTGTTTGAAATTGCCATTCACCTGGACAGATACATCGGTGATGTTATCAAGCAATTCGGGTTATGGACCTATCTGCTGCTTTTTTTTGTCATCTTCGCTGAAACCGGATTTGTGGTTACTCCCTTCTTTCCTGGTGATTCACTGCTTTTTGCCGTAGGCGCGGTGGCCGCCCTGGGCCAGCTTCATATCGTGGGATTGTTTTTTCTCCTCTGGGGTGCTGCTTTCCGGCAACATCACCAATTACTGGATTGGTTACCGGGTGGGGCCCGGGATTTTTAAGAAAGAAAATTCCCGGTTTCTTAACAAAAATTATCTGGACAAGACACACCGTTTTTATGAAAAACATGGCGGAAAAACTATTATCATCGCCCGTTTCCTGCCCTTTATCCGGACTTTTGCCCCCTTTGTGGCTGGCATTGGTCGCATGACCTACTGGAAGTTTTTGCTTTTTTCTGCTGTTGGCAGTTTACTCTGGGTGGGCCTTTTTCTCTTTGGAGGCTACTTTTTCGGTAATCTTCCGGCGGTGAAAAATAATTTTTCTCTCGTTATCCTGGCTATTATTGTTATTTCAGTGGTGCCTGCGGTTGTTGGATATCTTAAGGAGAGGAAAGCTCGCCGTTTAGCAGATGCTGCAGCTCAGAAAAAAGCTGGCTTTTGACCAAATGATGGTTGGTACGATCATTATGCAGAGGTGTGATTGATACCCAGCCTTTATCCACCACTTTAACGTCTGAATTAGCCGGGCCCACAGCTCGTGGATGTCCGACACCAATCCAGAAGTAAGTTTTTCCCCGTGGGTCTTTTTTCTTGATGAGTTCCGGGCTGTAGCGCTTTTCCCCGAGTTTAGTGATTTTGAGGCCGCGCACCGGAAAGGGCGGAATGTTGATGTTGAGGTAAGTTCCTGGCGGCAGTTTTTTCCGCCGCACAACTTCCACGATGGTTCTGACCAGAGAGGCAGCCTGAGCAAAATCATACTTGAGACCATTGGCGGTTTTCCGGCCTATCAGGGAAACAGCTAGGGAAGGAATACCCATAAAGGTGCCCTGTAGAGCTGCCGCCACTGTTCCGGAATAAGCCACATCCTGGCAGCCAAGATTGGGACCCAGGTTCAGGCCGGAAATAAGCAGGTCTGGTTTTTGGCGCAGAATGTGCCGCAGCGCTATGTAAACACAATCAGCCGGCGTGCCGTCCACGGCGTAGACCTGCCGGGAGATTTTTTCTGCTCTTAAGGGTCTTCTCAGGGTTAGGGCCATGGAGATGGAGCTTCTTTCCCGGTCCGGTGCTACCACATAAACCTGGCCAATCTTTTTTAGCTCTTCAGCCAGAATGGTAATTCCTGGAGAATTATAGCCGTCATCGTTGGTCAGGAGAAACAAAGGTTTTCGGGGCTGCTTTTTTATCGTCATTTGAGCAATCTTTTTTCAGCTTTTAAGTTAGATTTTCTCTTTATTATAGAGAAAATGCCGGCAAATATCCATCAGGCAGACGGTTAATCCAGCTTTTCTGGCATAGCTGAGGCGAAGGTTTGATTAAAAGGGGTAAAGGAAGCGGCAAACGATAAGGAGAAAAGGGACCCTTTTAATTTTTTGCTTGTTTTGATCCGGCGGGTTAGGTAAAATGTAAACAAAAAAAAAGGAGGGCCAAAATGAACGTCGGTCTGGCTGATGCCATCATTCGTTTGATTGTGGGCTGGGTTTTTATCCATTTAACTCCGGTGCTAAAACTGAAGACCGGAAAAGTCCTGCGCTGGATTCTGGTTATAATTGGGGTAATTCTGATATTTACAGCTGTCACCCGTTATTGTGGCTTTTATACCATTCTTAAAATCAACACCCTGTAGCTGATTGAACAGGAAAAGAGAAAAAATTTTCCCGGTCTGACCCGAAGAGGGGAGAAGGAAGGGTATAAACCTTTCGGTTGGTTTGTCGCGTACCTGCAAAAAAGAGTCGTTTTTACATCTGGGAAAAAATAGGCCACATGATGCTGTTAGCTAATCCAGTTTTTAAAAGGGGAGAGTATTAACAGGATAAATAAAA
>JBBIRN010000061.1:0-3763 GCA_037441785.1 Candidatus Aminicenantota bacterium
GCCTATGAGCATCTCGCTGATAAAAAAAAAGATAATGAGATACTAGAGTTTCTTGGTGATGCCGTTGTGGGGTTGGATCTGAGTGATTTCCTGAGGTTAAATTATCCGGAGTTGAGTGAGGGTCAGCTTTCCAAGCTTAGGTCAGCCATTGTTTCCACCAACTCGCTTTCCAGCCTGGCTAAGAAGCTCAAACTGGATAAATACATTAGGTTAGGCAAGGGCGAAGAAAAGAATGGTGGCCGGAAAAAGAAAAGTATCCTGGCTGACACTTTGGAAGCGGTCATGGGCGCGGTCTACGTAGATAGCAATTTTGAGACCGTTCGTTCTGTGCTGCAGAATATAGTCATTAAACATTTTAAAAAGTTACCGAAAACCAGCTTCCTAATTAATAACTTTAAATCCGCTCTGCAAGAATATTTTAACCAGAGAAACCTGCCCGCACCAGTTTACCGGACAGTTACCGAAGAGGGGCCAGAACACGAAAAAATCTTCACCGTGGAAGTAGCGGCAGGAGATAAGGTGCTGGCCCGGGCTCAGGGTCATTCCAAAAAGAGCGCCGAACAAAAGGCCGCCCAGAAAGCCTTAAAAAAATTGTTAAAAAAGAAAGTCACGGTGATAAACGAGGAAGCTTTTTTCCTGGATGAGACAGATAAGACAGAAGAAAAAGGCTGATTGCTTTTTAGCACTTTACTACCTTCTTCCCTGCCCCTGAATATTTTTTAGCTTTTATCAATCCGCAATCATATCTTCTGGACTTTTATCTTTTAAATGACAGCCTCTAACTATTTTTTTCTCTTCTTATTTGCTTATCAAAACAGCCCATGGTTTGAGGGAAGGGATGTTCTCCAGGATAATTTTTACTACGGCCAGAACCGGCACAGCCAGGACCATCCCGGCAATCCCCCACAGCCAGGCCCAGAAAATCAAGGTGAACAGCACCAAAAGCGGGCTGAGGTTAAGACTGTGTCCCATCAATTTTGGGTCCACAAAATTTCCCAGAATGGCATCAGTCAGAGCAATGGCTATCAGAACCCAGAGGGGAACCATGGAGTTTCCGTACTGCAAAAAGGCCACCAGCGTCGGAATGATGGTGGCAATGATGGAACCAAAGGAGGGAATGAAATTAAGGATAAAAGTGAGAAAGCCCAGCAACAGGGCAAAATCCACATGGAAAAGCAGAAGAATAAGAAAAACGGCCAGGCCGTTAATCAGGCTGAGCAGAGTCTTCACGGCCAGGTATTTTTGGACCTGACCGTTGATGCGGCCCAGGATCAACACCAGCTGATTAGCCCTTTCTTCTGGAAAAGCCTGAATGATTTTCTCGTTCAATTTATCCCGGCCAGCCAGCATGAAAAGAACGAAGACTACCACCAGCAGTAGATTGCCCAGGAAAGAAAAAAACGAACCAACCGTTCCCAGTAAAAGACTGGCCACCTTATCAACATTCAACTGGGAAACCAGGGAAGGGACATCAACTTTAAAGGGTAAATGGTTAAGAAAATCGGTTAAATCCTGAACCAGGGAAGTGAGCTTGGAATTGTACTGCGGCAGGGCTTCCATAAAACTGCTGGCGCTGGCATAGAGCAGAAGACCCAGCAGGTAGAAAAGGGCAAAAATAAGAAGTACTACCACCGTCAGAGCAATTACCCGCGGTACCCTGATTTTAATCAGGCCATCAATTATCGGAGAAATAGCATAGGAAATAAAAAGAGCCAGTAAAAAAGGAAAGAGCACCGGCTTGGCCAGCTTAACCACTAGCCCCACGACAAAGAAGGCTATAAGGACCAGGGAATATTTTATGGCTTTTGCTTCGCTCATGCTCTGTATACCTTCTATCCTGAGCTTATTTTTTATTCTTAAGAGCCTGACCGAGCTGGTCAAAATCCTTCAGGACCACCGGCACCAGGTCTTCCGGCACACGGCTGAAGCCGTAAAGATAGTTTTTAACCTGCGCCAGAAAAACGTGCTGTCCATGAACGTTTACCTGATGATAAAACTTGCCTTCATTCTTAAAAGGCACTTTCTCTCCTGAATAGTAATCAATTATTCTTTGCAGAAGGTTAGAAGCTTCCGTGGCCGAGCTGGCTTCTACCACAAAGCCATCAAACTCTGTTCCGTTTAACCGGTAGGTCACGGCATAACCGTTTTTCAAAAAATTAAAACCCATAAAATCTTTTTTGATGTATTTTTCTGAATTTTTTACCCGGCCTTCTGCGGGAAAACATTTAAAGAGCTCTGGTAGCGAACCTTTATCTTTAACCCTTTTTTCCACTTCGGCTCCAAAAAGTTTCAAATACTGCGGTGTATTTTCCTGGCCGTTGTAACAGATAAGTTTCACATAATACGGACCGGCCACAAAATTCAGAACTTCTTCTTCCAGATAACCAGCTACCCCAATCCCGGCTTCCGGACTTTCAGGAAACCTTTCGGAACTGAAAATGCCAAAGGCATTAAGCGGGGTGCCCATGTCGTAAATTTCCAGTGTCAGGGTGGTCTCGCTGCCCTTTTTTTGATAATTGCCGACAATCAACTCTTTAAAATCGTAACTCAGGTAGGCTTCAGAAGCGCCATCAATGTATTCAAAAAGAGTACCGGGAACATAAGTCTGTGGTTCTTCCTGAAATTCCCAGTCTGGGAACTCGGGTAACATGGCTTTCAGGCCGCCGGCAGGTTTTGTTTCCTGAGAGAAAAGAACCTGGTTAAAGCTGAAAAAACTTAAGATTAAAAAAACCAGTAGGCTTAGGCCCGAGTTCAGTCTTTTTTCCTTCATTCTATCCTCCAGCAGAAACAATATAGCCCGTTTTTCTTTTTAAGGCAAACAGAAAACTGCCTCTATTGACAACCTGAAGTTTAAAGGACATTATAAAATTAGGCTAAAAATGGTTAAATCCAGAGTAGCTATAGTTTCTTCTAAAAACGCTTTCACCGCAGATAATCTGCCCGACCCCCGGGTTGTGCTGCGCCTGATAAGAAAGGGCCTGGAACTTCTGGCCGGTCAGGCGGCCGCGGAAGAATATATCTTAAGCCTCATCCCGCCTGGAAGTAACCTGGGTCTCAAAATCAACACCATCGGCCGCCGGGCTTTAAGTACCCTGCCTGAAACGGCCGTGGCCATCGGCCTCTGGCTGGGCAAAACTCTTGGTCAGGAAGGCCGGGTGATAATCTGGGACCGGACCAACGAAGAGCTCAAAGATACTGGCTATAAACTATCAACCGGCCCGGAGACCCTGAGAATTTTTGGCACGGATAACCGGGGTGTGGGCTACCAAACAGACCCCGTCATCCACCGGAATATCGGAAGCCTTTTTTCCCGCATTCAGGCTGAAATGGTTAACTATTCCATCAGCCTGGCTATCCTCAAGGACCACGGGCTGGCTGGAGTAACAGCCGGGCTGAAAAATTATTTCGGGGCCATACACAACCCGAATAAATACCACGACACTCACTGCGACCCCTACGTGGCTGAGTTGTTTGATTGCCCGCTGGTAAAAAATAAACACCGGTTGACCATTATTGATGCTCTGAAGGTTCAGTATCACCGTGGGCCTTCCTACCACCCACAGTGGGCTGAAAAAGTTCAAAAATTCATCCTCAGCGCAGACCCGGTAGCGGCTGATGTGGTGGGCTGGAAATTAATTGAGGAGCTCAGAGCCCGGAAAGGATTACCTTCTCTAAAAGAAGAAGGTCGTGAGCCAGCCTATCTTTTCACGGCCGAAAGGCTGGGCCTGGGCATTTAATCGGATGGGTCGCAACCCGGAGACCC
>JBBIRN010000061.1:3773-10109 GCA_037441785.1 Candidatus Aminicenantota bacterium
CTGGGCAAGGCGCAGCTCGAAAACATTGAGGTTCTGGAAGAAGAGGTTTAAGATGAGTGCTCAAATCAAACGCCGGGATTTTTTAAAGTTTTCTCTTGTGGGCAGCAGTTTGTTCCTGGCCGGGAAAAATCCAGCTCCTTCCTGGCCTTTATTTTCTTCCCCTCCCCTTTCCGAAGGGGCCGAACTTTCCTGGGTGGAAGCCCGCTACTACGAAAAGCTTCCGGACCGGGAAATCAAATGTCAGCTGTGTCCAAGATTCTGCCAGCTTGGTGATAAGGAACGGGGGTTCTGCGGAGTGCGAGAAAACAAGGACGGCCGCTACTACACCCTGGTCTACGGCAAAGTGGCCAGCCTGAATGTGGACCCCATCGAAAAAAAGCCTTTTTTCCATTTTCTGCCCGGCTCTCAGGCTCTTTCTCTGGCCACAGCTGGTTGCAACTTGAGCTGCCGCTTCTGCCAGAACTGGGAGATAAGCCAGATGCGACCGGAGCAGGTCCGAAACATCAACCTGCCCCCCGAGGCAGTGGTCACCACCGCCGAAAATCAGGGTTGCCCGGTCATTGCCTATACTTACTCTGAACCAGTCATTTTCTATGAATTCATGTACGATACCAGCCTGCTGGCCAGAAGGAAGGGCCTCAAGAACGTAGTGGTCAGCGCTGGCTACATTAATCCGCAGCCGTTAGCTGACCTGCTAAAAGTGGTGGAGGCTGTGAAAATAGATTTAAAAGCCTTCAACCAGGATTTCTACCATCAATACGTGCGGGGCGAACTTCAGCCGGTGCTGGAAACCATCAAGCAAATAGCCAGGTCCCCGGTCTGGCTGGAAATCGTCTACCTGGTCATCCCCACCCTGAACGACAATCCTGAAGAAATCAGGAAAATGTGCCGCTGGTTAAAGACAGAGATAGGTCCGGATTACCCGCTGCACTTTTCCCGTTTTCACCCGATGTACTTGATCAAGAATTTGCCACCCACGCCGGTTTCTACTCTGGAAAAACTGCGGCAGATAGCTTTGGAAGAAGGTCTGCATTATGTTTACGTGGGAAATGTCCCCGGACATCCGGGCGAGAGCACTTATTGTCCGAATTGTGGTAAATTAATCATAGAGAGATATGGGTATACAATCAATAAAATTGAGATAAGCAAGGGCAAATGTCACTTCTGCGGACAGAAAATAGCCGGGGTCTGGAGTTAAAGAGCTACCTCAAACCTTTTGCTCTCGGCTTCCTGGCCACTTCCTTTCAAATACTCCTGTTGCGGGAAGCAGAATCCTTTTTTTCCGGCAATGAGCTGGTCTACGGGTTTGTGCTGGCTTTCTGGCTTCTGGGCAGCAGCCTGGGCAGCCTGCTGGCAGATAAAAAATTCCTGCCCTCTCTAACCCCAGAAAAGTTTTATGCCCTGACCATGGTCTTTTTTGCTCTGAGCCTGGCCGGCATCCGCTTTTCCAGGTTTGTCTTTAACCTTCTCCCTTCAGAAACAGTAGGGCTCCAGCCGGCCCTGCTGACCTCGCTCTTGACCACCCTGGTCATCAGCCTGCCTCTGGGGGCCCTTTTTGTCTACAACGTGGTCTGGCTGCAAGGAAACCTCCTCAACGTTTATCTTACGGAATCGCTGGGAGCGGCCGTCGGCGGACTGCTGGTCTCGCTCGTTTTAATTCCCTACTTTTCGGGCTGGCAATCGGCAGCCATCATAATACTGGCCAGTGGATTAATTATTTCCTTCTCTTTAACCGGTGGCAAAAAAGCTTTGTTACTGGTGACCGGTATTCTGCTGACGCTTCTTCTGGTAAACCTGGATTTAACCACGGAAAAAATCTACTGGCAACCTCTGAATTTTATCACGGCCCGGGATTCTCCTTACGCCCGAATAAAGCTGATTAAAACCGGGGAGCAACTTTCTTTCTACACCAACAATGTTCTGGCTTTTAATTTTCCCGACCTGGCCGCTGCGGAACAGGCGGTGCACTTCCCCATGCTGCAGAGGCCAGGAGCTAAAAAAGTGCTGCTCCTGGGTGGCGGTTTTAACGGTAGCCTGGAAGAACTGCTCAAATATCCGGAAGCTAACGTTGATTACGTCGAGCTGGACCCCGTTCTGGTCAAGCTGGCTAAAGATTTTCTCCAGAACCAGACTTCAATATTTGAGAACCACCGTCTTTCCTTTATTACCATGGATGGAAGAAAATTTCTCCAGGAAAAACCGCCGGCTTCTTACGAGGTCATCATCTGCCAGCTCCCCGAACCTGTCTCCCTTCAGTTGAACAGGTACTACACCGTGGAATTCTTTTCTCTGGTTAAAAGCAGATTAACAGAAGATGGACTTTTTTCCTTTTCTGTTCCGGCTTCGGAAAATTACCTTTCGGATGAACTGGCTCAATTTCTGGCCTCTCTGTACTATTCACTCACCAGAGTGTTTGAAGAAGTTCGCCTCCTGCCGGGCGATTCTGTCGTCTTCCTGGCTTCCAGCCATACCCTCCATGATGATTTTGCCTATTACGAATGGCAACTCAGGCAATTAAAATTGAAAACAGTGTACTTCAGGCCGGAAATTCTGGCTTTCCGTCTGACTGATTTTAAGAAAAATTATCTCCAGACCAGGGTAAAAGAAGCCCCTCAACCAAAACTGAATTATGACCAGACCCCCATAAGTTATTACTTTAACATTGTCCTCTGGAGCAAACAGTTCAAGAGCTGGGAAAAAAAATTGCTGGTTTTCCTGGCCAGACACAGCCAGTTTTATCTATTTCACCTGCCCTTAATCCTGATTGTTTTATTACTGCTTTATTCTCTCAGAAAAAAGACCGTTTCCTGGCCGGTCGGCTGGCCGCTTTTTTTTCTGGGCTTCAGCACCATGGTGGCAGAAATCGGGCTGTTGTTGTCTTTTCAAGTTCATTCCGGGCTGGTTTACAGTAAAATCTCGCTCCTTTTATCCTTGTTCATGTTCGGACTTTTTCTGGGAAGCTGGCTGGCAAAAAATTACCTACCCGCCGGTCAACTCTGGCCTCTAATACTCTGTCAGGCCACCATGGTGATTTTCCTGGCTCTGGCCAGTCTGAGTTATAGAATTGGCTCTGAATATTTTTATTACGGTCTTTTTTTGGCCATGGGTCTTCTTGGCGGAGCCACCTTCATAGTAAGCAATACTTTATACCTGAGAAATGCCTCCCGCTACGGTCTCGGCTATGCCGTGGACCTGGCCGGCTCCTTCCTCGGCGCTCTGTTGGCTTCTTCCCTTTTCATTCCACTACTGGGGCTGAACTTGTTGTTTGTTTTCCTGCTGTTGGCCAACTCTTTTTGCCTGCTCTTCATCTGGCTCAAAAGCTACTCAAAATAGTTTCGGTCCTTTTCCGCCGCTCGAATTATTTTTCCCTCATGCAACCTTATAAAGTTTCCTGAATTTCTATATAATAAGCTCTTGTTTAAGTAAAAAAATATTTTGAAATGAACTGATGAAGAAATTTAAGGCCTGGAAAAATAAACACCTGCAGAACCGCGAGCCAGAATTCTGGTATAAAATCATCAGCCTGGCGGTGGCCATCATCATTCACCTGGCTCTTATCCTTTACCTCAGGCAGGCAAAAATAATAATTAAAATTCTTCCCTTCCGCCGGGAAACAGAAGTGGCCATTGCCAAATACCCCGAAGTCAACCTGCCGCAGAATCTGCAGGAAGTGATAAATCAACCACCTTCCTCTGACCTCTTTCCTCAGAAGGGCAAAGGGAAAGGCAGCGGAGCTAACTCTGGCCTTCCAGGGGCTGCCGGTCCCCGTCAGTACCCAGGTCAGAAACCTCAGGCTGGAGTGCCAGGCCAGCCTGGAGCGGAAGAAGCTAAATACCCCTTTGACCTGGACCGTTACCTGGCTTCCAGGCGAGGGGGAAAAGAGGCTGGTTCTGACTTTACCCTGACGCTTTCCGGTCGTTTCCGTACCATCGGTAAGTACAATTTCAGCCTTAAACTCCCTGTCCGCCCTGCCCCTCCTGGTGAGGGAGAAAAAGGCGAAGAGAAAAAGGCTCTTAAAGGCGATGTGTATAAATATATCAGTCCTCAGGGATACAAACAACCAGGCCAGGGGCTAAGGCTTTCCCCGACCGGTAAACCGGTGCCCTCTGGCCAGGCTGGTGCTGGAGGTTCAGGTGCAGCCTACAGCTACGACATAAATCCCTGGGCGGAAAAGGTAGTCAACAACATCCAGGCTAAATGGGTTTTGCCGGAACTTTCCGTCAAACCAGAAAACAGGATAGTAGCTCTTTTACTGCAGGTGGACCGTGACGGGCAGCTTCTCTCTCTGAAAATAACCAATTCTACAGCCAACGAACTGCTGGACCAGGCGGCTTTGAGTGCGGTTAAGCTGAGCGCCCCGTTTCCTCCCCTGCCGGCTGATTTCCCAGGGAAAATACTGGAATTCTCTCTGATTTTTACCTACTATGAATGACAGGATAAACAGTCTGCCTCTCCTGTTGATTTTACCCCTTCTACTTCTGCCCGCTTTTCTCCAGGCTGGGCCAGACTGGAAAAGCGAGATAAACGCCAAACTCAAAAATAACGATTACGAGGCGGCCCGGCTTTTATTAGAAACAACTCTGCCCCAGCTCGAAAAAAGCGAAAGACAGGAGGCTCTGGCTCTTCTGCCTTTTGTCCTGAATAAGATGGGGCTGGCCGAGGAAGAAAAGAAGGCCCTGATTGATTATTTTGAGGAAGCTGGTCAGAACCAGCCGGTGCTGGAGTTTCTTGATTTCAGTGTTTTTAGCCAGGTTCTGGAATACCTGGGCCACTGGAAAGAAACTTTTCCTCTGATTGATAACCTGAATTTTATGGTTCCGACCAGCGCCCCGGAAGATTCCATTCCAGACGCTATCAGGCTGGGTTTTGACCTGAGCACCGGAGCCTATTACAAACTGGTCTTAGAAAACCAGCCTCTGGAAGGCGGTTTCTGGGAAAAAGGACCTCATCTGGTGGAACTGCCTATTCCCTATTCTTTTGAACAACCTTTTTCTCTGAACCTGGATGTTTTTCTTAAAACTGAGGCCATTACTATCAAAAAAAGAATTCAGCTGGAATTTAAGGTGGAAACCTGGAACCTCGGCGGCCAAGAACTGGTGGTACAGCGACAGAACGCCAGACCGGTGAAAAATCTTCAGGGTGAGGTAGCCCTTTACATTGGTGACAAACTCATTTTCAAAGCCACTAAATACGTACAGAAAAAAATACCTCTCCAGGTGACTATACCACCACCTAACCCACCAGGAACCAAACCTTATCTGGTACCGCAAAAGGACCAGTACCCCTTTCATGGAGTCTCCATTCTTGATGCTATTTCAGCCCTGAGCAAGGTCATCCAGGACTGGAAGAAAAAACCGGCCACCACCACGCCCGCCACCTACGAGAAAAAACCAGAAATCATTTTTAACTTTATCAACCCCGAAAAACCTGAGGTTCGCTCCAGAATCACCATCAAAATCAAGCCCGAAAAAGCCGAACCTTATGCCCGCTAAACGGCCGGACCGGGCCGGGCTGAACTTTTTGCCAGCCAACATATCTTTTGACAGAGTCCCCATTTTTTTGTATAAATTTCATAACGCTTATAAGATAAACGGGGAAGATGAAAAACAAAAAGCTGGAACCATATCCCTTAGAAAAAAGGTTAAGCATCAGGTTTAAAATTCCCGGGGCTACGGTCTCTTACCGGAAAAAGCGCTGGCTTTTTTCCAAAAAAGGCTTTGATGAAGAGTTCTGCCCGCTGCTGGACCTCAGCCGGGGCGGGTTGAAAATCGCCTCCCGGAAGAAATTGAAGCCGGGAAACAAAGTTAAGCTACAACTTTCCATTCCTGGAGAAAGGTCTCCCCTCATCATGCTGGGCCGGGTACGCTGGTCCTCCAGCTACGAGAATGAAGTTTTTAAGTTTCAGGCTGGCATCCAGTTCAACGTCTACGGCGAAAAAAAGAACCAGAACTACCCGGGTAATCTGGTGAAGATTATTTCCCTGGAACAGAAATTTGTGGACGGAGAGATTGACCTGACCGCACCCGGGGAAGATTATGAAGTAGAAGACCAGAATTCCGGCTCTAAGAGCTAAGCCAATTTTATCTTTTATCCTTTTATCTGCTTTTATTGTTTATCTACCATCAGCTCTCTAACGAGCTCAAGACTTGACTTCTCCTTCTACCACCACCTGTGAATAATCAGCCAGCTGCTGAATCAAGTCCTGTACCATGGCCAGCAGAGCTAAGCGGTTGTTCCGCAGCTTTTTGTCCTCCACCATCACCATAACTTTATCAAAGAAAGTGTTGAGCGGTACCTGCAACCGGAAAACTATTTTCTGGGCGCCGAGATAGTCTC
>JBBIRN010000061.1:10152-10373 GCA_037441785.1 Candidatus Aminicenantota bacterium
GATAATCTGCAGTGTGGAATACAGTTCTTTTTCTTCTTTCTCCTTAAACAGGGCTGTATTCACCTTCGCTTTGGGTATTTCCTTCAGGATGTTTTTAACCCTTTTGGCCATCAAGATAAAGGGTTCAAAATTCTTGCTCTGCTTCAGTTCATTCAGAGCTTTCAACCTGGCTTCCGTCTGCACCAGAAATTCAAAGCCCGGAGCCAGGGCAGCATTTATCA
>JBBIRN010000062.1:0-10233 GCA_037441785.1 Candidatus Aminicenantota bacterium
CCGCAAACTTATATAGAAAATCTATATCAAATTTTACCGGCTTATGCAAAGAAAATTTTCTGCTGCGGAGCAGAAGCCTGGCTGAAGCTTAAATTAGCTGAAATTAACTGAAGACCTTGTTTAGCTGTGGTTTGATTATTTCCCTGAGGCAAACTAGCAAACAAATTAGAGGGCCAAAAAAACTCCTGTCCCCGCGCCTTCCTTTACTTTAAATATTACGCCTAAAGCTGTTCGCGTGTCAAAAAGAGGAGAATAGTGGATAAAAGCAGGTTAAGAAGGTTTTTGGTGGGAATAAAAAAAAATGGTAGCGGGGGCTGGATTTGAACCAGCGACCTCCGGGTTATGAGCCCGACGAGCTACCTGACTGCTCTACCCCGCGATCAGCTTGAATTATAGCAAAATTTATTGATTTGTCAAAAGAACAGAGGAAAACTGCGGTGGTAAGATAAAAGGCTGGAGCAGGGCATAAGCCGAATTCTGTTGCTGCCTGAGGCAGCGGCGGTCATTTGTCTCGGCTGCTGATTGCTCAGCAGCTCCAGCGACCTACCCACCCCTTCGGACGGGCCATCCTCAAACGGGGTTAATTTGGTCTTGCTCCGGATGGGGTTTGCCCTGCCTTCGCTGTCACCAGCGAAGCGGTGAGCTCTTACCTCACCTTTTCACCCTTACCTGCTTCCTCAGGAAACAGGCGGTATGTTTTCTGTGGCACTTTCCTCCGGTCGCCCGGAGTCGCGGTTAGCGACCATCCTGCCCTGTGGAGTTCGGACTTTCCTCCCCTTCTTCCTCATCGGAAGAAGGAGCGACCGCCTCGCCTGCTCCAGCTGATATTTTTATACCATATTGTTCAAGTTTTTTGTAGAGGTTGCTGCGGGGAGTGTCTATTTCTCGGGCTGTTTTGGAGACGTTCCAGTTGTTCATCTTCAGCTTATAAAGGATAAAGTTCTTCTCGGCTTCTTCCCTGAACTCCTTAAGTGTTTTCACCTTTCTCAAATCAGGCAGCAAAACTTCTCTGTCCTGGTAGATGTAATCCGGCAGGTCTTCAGGGCCAATCACCTCTTTGTCGGTCAGGATTATCAACCTTTCTACCAGATTCTTTAGCTCCCGCACATTTCCCTTCCAGGGATATTTCATCATCAATTCCAGGGCTTCCGCCGAAAACCTTTTGCGCCGGAAATTGTTTTCTTCGGAAAACCTCTCACAGAAATAATTCACCAGCAGCGGAATATCTTCTTTTCTTTCCCGCAGCGGGGGCACGCTCAGGGGAACGACGTTCAGCCGAAAATAAAGGTCTTCCCGGAAACGGCCTTCTTTCATTTCTTTTTTCAAATCCTTGTTGGTGGCCGCAATCACCCTGACATCCACTTTAATAATCTTGCTAGAGCCAACTCTTTGCACCTCCCCCTCTTCCAGCACCCGCAGAACCTTGGACTGAGTTTTCAGGCTCATGTCGCCGATTTCGTCCAGAAAGATGGTTCCCCCATCAGCCAGCTCAAACTTACCTGGTTTCTTTTCCGTGGCGCCGGTAAAGGCACCCTTTTCATGGCCGAAGAGCTCGCTTTCAATCAATTCCTCAGGAATGGCCGCACAATTTACCTGGACAAAATTTTCGGCCGCTCTTGGACTGTGAGCATGTATGGCTCTGGCCACCAGTTCTTTCCCCGTGCCGCTTTCTCCCAAAATCAGGACCGTGGCGTTAGTGGGTGCTATTTTTAATATTTCCTGCCAGAGATTCTTGATCAGCGGATGCTGGCCCACAATCTGATAACTTTTTTCTGCTTTTCTTTTTATGTCATGATAAGCAAATTTAAGTTTCCGGGCTTCCAGAGCGTTTCGCAAGGACAGGAGTACCCTTTCCCGGGTGGGCGGTTTTTCCAGAAAATCAAAAGCGCCGAGCTTGGTGGCTTCTACCGCCATTTCAATGGTTCCATGACCGGAAATCATGATCACTTCCGGTGGATACGGTCTTTTTTTGATTTCGGCCAGGACTTTTAACCCATCTAAATCCGGCAGTCTGATGTCCAGCAAGACCAGGTCAATTTCTGGATGGTCTTCCAGCACTTCCAGAGCCTGCCAGCCACTCTCAGCCTCATAAAAAACATACCCTTCATACTCCAGAATCATCTTCAGGGTATAGCGGATGTTAGCCTCGTCATCCACCACCAAAATGCGACTTTTTCTTTCTTTCTGGTTCATGACCAAATTTTATCACAAATTCACTCCCGGAGATGAGGAAAAAATTGGCTTCCCTTTGGAGGTAAAAATTATGTTTGTCATGTTCTGCCCTGGTGTATTAAAATTTGTTCGAAGAAAGGGCTCTTACCATGACTGCCAGGAATGGTATATTCGCCTTTCTGGCCTGCCTTTTATCCCTGTTCACCATCCTGTTTTTCTCAGAGGCTCTGAGCGCCCACCCGGCTTCTTTAAGCCAGTCCCAGGCTTCCGAACATATCTGGCAACTGCCAAACGGCCTGGAGGTCTATTTTCTGCAGACTTCCCGTTATGCCCTCAACACGGCGGTCCTGGCCATAAGAGCTGGTTCCAGTCTGGAATCAGCCCGGACTAGCGGTCTATCACATCTTCTTGAACATGCACTTCTTTTCCGGCAGAAAACCCCGTCTGAAAAAAGTCTCTGGCAAAAATTCAGGGAAAATGGCCTCTACCTGAATGCTCACACCGAACTGGAAAACATGTTTTTTGAAACCAGTTTTCCCGGGGAGTTGCTGGAAACGGCCTTAAATCTTTTAAGCCAGGTGGTGTTTGATGGCAAAATCAGCGAAGAAGAGCTGGAGAAAGAAAAACAGGTGGTCTTAAAAGAACTCAAAGACTTTTCGCGTGACCCGTTTAAAGTTGGACTGGCGACCATATACTCTCTGGCCTTCCCGGCTTCTCCTTATGGACAACCGGTTTTTGGTCATCCAGAAGCCATCAAAGCCGCCAGTCTCCAGGAGATTAAAGATTATCACGCTCGCTATTTTAAACCTGAGCGGGCGGCCCTGGTTATCATAGGTTCACTGGACCCGGAAAGAGTTAAGAATATGGTAAAGGAGATTTTTTCTGTCTGGCCGGATAATTCTTCCAGTGAGATAGCGTCGGCAGCACCTCTTCAGTCAGAAAATTTAACCATGACAAAAGAAAGTCGCCAGGCAGAACTGACCATGAACGTCTCCGAAACTTACCTGATGGCCGGGCTGCTGGCTCCGGCCTATAACGACCGGGAACAGGCCCTGATGGATGTTCTGGTAGAAATCCTGGGCTACGGAGTCAACCCTCTTCTCTACTCTGCTTTTTCTGGCTACCCGGACCTGGTTTCCTCCGTAAGAATCAATTACTTTGTTCATGCCCGGTCCGGCCTTTTAGTTATCACCGCCATTACCAGAAAAGAGAAGATAGCTCAGGTTAAAAGATTACTGCAGAATTTCTTTAAACAGCTTTCCGAAATGAATTTCTCCCCAGAAGACTATCCTCCCGGACAGGATTTTGGAGTCGTAGACCGCCTGCTGGGAGCTAAAAACCGCCTGCGCCTGATTTCAGCCCGGGCTTTGGAAAACCCGATAAACCTGGCTATTTCTTTGGGCCGGGACCTTCTTTTGACCTCGGAAAAAGCCAGAGCAGATTACTGGCAGATTATGGAAAAAGCTAGAAGCTCAGACCTGAGAAAACTGGCCTACCGCTACTTTAATCAGGGCCAGCCGGTCTGGGTCATCATCAAGCCTGAGGAAAAATGAGTCAGAAAAAAATCAAGCCCCAAGCCCTACTGTCAATAATTTGTCTTATGTTTATTTTCTTCAGGGTGTTATCATCTCAGCCGCTGACTTTTGAAAAGCTCTCCCAAACCGGGCTTAACATTTTTTACCAGTATGAAGCAGAGACGCCCAGCACTACCATGCTGATTATTTTTCCGGGCGGACAAAGGTTGGAACCAGCTCTTAAACCAGGCTTGGCCTACCTGACGACCAGGTTGCTGGCGGAACTTCCGGATGAAGACAAAGTAGCTCAAATGGAAGAAAACGGGCTAAACCTCAGAGCCGGAACCTCGCCTGATTATTCTTTTATTGAGTTAGAGGTTCTTAATTCCAGCCTGGAAGGAGCATTGAAAATCATCTTTCAAAATTTTAACCAGCCCCTGTTTTCCGGGCTCAGGATTGAGGCGCTCAAAAAAATTATGGCCGCAGAAGAAAGGAAAGAGCGAACCCGGCTGGTCAGCACCGGACGGCTTCTTCTTCTGAGAAAAATCTGGCCTGGTTCTGCCTATGGCCATTCGGCTTTTGGCGGAGAACCGGCTCTTAAAAACATCAGCAAAAAAGACATCTCCGCTTTTTATTCCAGCCTGATGAACCCGGATACCATCTCTCTGGCCGTCGTTTCCGCGTTAAATAAAGAAAAAATTCTGGAACTGGTGGAAAAATATTTTATCCTGCCTAAAAAGAAAAGCCAGCTCTCCTTACCTTGGCAAACTGCCTCCGCCTCCGAACAAGCTACCCTGGAGGTCAAATACGAAGGTCCCCGCGGGGCGTTAGTCCTGGTGGGCTTTGTGCTAAAAGGAGAGGCCCTTTCTATTTATCCCGGAGCTTATGTTCTGGAAAAAATCATCGGAGAAGGACCGGGTTGTGTTCTCTGGAACTTGCGCCAGGATAAAGCTTATGCTTATAACGTAAACAGTCAGCTGGAAATCATCGGACGGAAGCTTGTTCTCTTTGCCTACCTGGAAACAGACCCGGAGCTTTCAGAAACAGCCCTTTCGGACCTACTCCAGGTTTTCCAGGGCCTTTACGACCGAGGTCTTTCTCCTGAAGAAATAGAAAAAGGCAGGTTGCTGGCCCGCCAGACCTTTTTCCGTGAATCATTCTACCGTGATTCACGGCTTCAGCAGCTGGCGACTTTTATCACCAACAACCTGCCTCTCGAATTCTTTAATTCCTTCTCTTCCAGCCTTTTGACCGTCAGTCAGGACTCTATCAACGCCCTGATAAAATCATCACTCCAGCCTGAGACAGCTGTTTCTCTGGTTATCAACAAAAATTAACCTTCAGCCAGCTTTTTGTAATACTCAAACCGTTTCTTGGCTTCTTCGGCCGCTTGCGCAAACAGCTTTCTGGCGATATCCGGATAGTCCTGGAGAACCGAACGATACCTGATTTCATTCTTCAAAAAGGTCTCGTAATCAAGCTTGGGTTCTTTGGAATCCAAGATAAAGGGGTTCTTCCCTTCGCGGGCCAGCATCGGGTTGTAGCGATAGAGTATCCAGTAGCCAGTGTCTACGGCCAGCTTTTCTTCCTGCTGCGATTTGCTCATGTCAATGCCGTGGTTGATACAGGGCGAATAAGCAATGATTAGTGAAGGACCATCATAAGCTTCTGCTTCCAGGAAAGCTTTCAAGCACTGATTCATGTTGGCTCCCATGGCCACGGAAGCTACGTAAACATAACCGTAACTCATTGCCATACGGCCAAGGTCTTTCTTGACGGTCTTCTTACCAGAGGAAGCAAACTTGGCTCTGGAACCAGTAGGTGTGGCTTTAGAAGCCTGACCACCGGTGTTAGAATAGACTTCTGTGTCCAGAACCAGTAAGTTAACGTTTCTGTTCATGGCGATAACGTGGTCAAGACCGCCGTAACCAATGTCATAAGCCCAGCCATCACCACCGATACACCAGATGCTTTTATCCACAAAATAGTCCTGAAACTCGGCTATCTTGCTCAGGTAGGGTCTGGCAGCATCACTCCTGGCTAGAGCTTTGGGCAACAATTCCTGAATCCTTTTGGCTGTGGCCTTGGCCGCTTCCCCTTTGTCGTTCCAGAGTTCTTTCATCTTCTGCAGAGCCTCAACCAGTTCGGGCAGGGTGCCAGCGGTTATGGCCGCTTCCATGTTGGCCCAGAGCTGCCGTCTTATGGTATCTACAGCCAACCTCATACCAAAGCCATACTCAGCGTTATCTTCAAACAGCGAGTTGGCCCAGGCCGGTCCTTTTCCTTCTTTGTTTTTAGCGTAGGGAGAAATCGGGAAAGTGCCGCCGTAGATGGAAGAACAACCTGTAGCGTTGGCAATTATCATCCGGTCACCGAAAAGCTGAGTCGCCAGCTTGACGTAGGGCGTTTCTCCGCAACCGGCGCAGGCACCGCTGAACTCAAACAGCGGGGTCAGGAACTGAGAGCCTTTGATGGTGTCAATCTTCACGCCATCCAGGTAGGAATCAGGCAGGCTCTCAAAGAACTTTTCGTTTTCATTCTGGCCAGCGGCTCTCTCTTCTGCCAGGGGTACCATAACCAGAGCTTTTTCCTTGGCCGGACAGCTTTCCACACAGACACCGCAGCCGACGCAGTCTTCAATGTAAACCTGCAACCTGTACCTCAGGTTCTTATCATTCTTGGTGTTGGAAACGAGAGTTTCAAAGGTCGCCGGCGCGTTTTTCAAATCATCCGGATGTATCTGTTTGGGTCTGATAGCGGCATGCGGACAGACAAAGGCGCACTGGTTGCACTGGATGCACTTGTCGGGCAACCAGCGAGGCACCATTTCCGCAATTCCTCTTTTTTCCAGCTTGGCTGTGTTGGTGGGAATACGACCGTCATAAGGCATTTTGGACACCGGTATGGTATTCCCTTTGAAGTGCATGATGGGTTCAATAACATTCCTGGCAAAATCATCTGCGTCTTCAGGTATCAAACGTGGCACCGGAGCTGATTTGGTGATTTTATCCGGTATGGGAACTTCTTCCAGGGCCTCCAGAGCACGGTCCACAGCCGCCAGGTTCATTTTCACCACATCCTCACCCTTCTTGTGGTAAGTTTTGTAGATGGCTTTCTTAATCAGGTCAATGGCTTCAGCTTCAGGCAGAACGCCAGAAATCTTGAAAAAGCAGACCTGCATGATGGTGTTAATCCTGTTCTTTAAGCCAACTTCCTGGGCGATTTTGAAGGCATCAATGTTGTAAACTTTGATCTTCTTCTCCATAATTGTTTTCTGCATGTCTTCAGTCAGGTGCTCAAACACTTCTTCTTTTTTCCAGGGAGAATTTAGCAGGAAAACGCCGCCTTCTCTGATACCTTCCAGGATGTCATAACGCCCGATATAAGCCGGCTTGTGCAGGGCCACAAAGTCTACTGTATTCAGCAGGTATTCTGATTTAATCGGATGTTTGCCAAAACGCAGATGGGAAATGGTCACGCCGCCGGATTTTTTGGAATCGTATTCAAAATAGCCCTGGGCATAAAGGTCCGTGTTGTCCCCGATGATAGTGATGGAGTTCTTGTTGGCTCCAACCGTACCATCAGAACCATAACCCCAGAACTTACATCTGACCGTGCCTTCAGGCTCAGTTTCCAGAACCGGACCAACCGGCAGAGACAGATGAGTGACGTCATCTTCAATGCCTACGGTAAAGCCATGGAAACAGGCTCCATCCAGGTGGTCATAGACCGCCTTGACCATGGCCGGAGTAAATTCCTTGGAAGACAGACCATAGCGTCCGCCGATTATCTTCACCTCGCGGCCTTTAAGAGCAGAAACCACGTCCAGGTAGAGCGGTTCTCCAATAGCTCCAGGCTCCTTGGTTCTGTCCAGAACAGCAATTTTCTTAACCGTTTGCGGCAGAACTTTATTAAAAGCCTCCACCGAGAAAGGCCGGTACAGACGAACCTTGACCAAGCCAACCTTGTAGCCATGTTTATTCAGGTAATTTATGGTTTCTTCCGTGGTCTCAGCACCGGAACCCATGATGACGATTACTTTATCGGCATCAGGAGCACCAAAATAGTCAAAAAGATGGTACTGCCGACCGGTAACCCTGGCTAGTTTATCCATGTATTCCTGGACAATCTCTGGCGTAGCCTGATAATACTTATTCACTGTTTCTCTGCCCTGGAAATAGACATCAGGGTTCTGGGCGCCGACTTTCATCATCGGTCTTTCGGGGTTCAGGGCTCTTTGCCGGAAATCCTCCAGGTACTGGGGTTCGAACAATTCAGCCAGAGTTTCATAAGGAATGATTTCAATCTTCTGAACTTCACTGGAGGTACGGAAGCCATCAAAGAAATGCAGGAAGGGCACTTTGCTCTTGAGGGTGGCCAGATGACAGACAGTGGCCAGGTCCATGATTTCCTGAACCGAGCCCGAGCACATCAGGGCAAAACCGGTGTTACGGGCAGACATAACATCAGAATGGTCACCAAAAATGGACAGCGACTGACAGGCTAAAGAACGGGCAGAAACGTGGAAAACCGTAGGCAGCATTTCACCGGCGATTTTATGCATGTTAGGGAGCATCAACATCAGACCCTGAGAAGCAGTAAAGGTGGTGGTTAAACACCCAGCGCTTAAAGAGCCATGGACAGCTCCTGCCGCTCCCGCTTCAGATTGCATTTCCACCACTTCCACCGTCTGGCCGAAGATGTTTTTCCGGCCCTGGGCTGACCATTCATCGGCCATTTCCCCCATGGTAGATGAGGGAGTAATCGGATAGATAGCAGCTACTTCAGAGTAGGCATAAGCTACATGAGTAGCCGCCGTATTACCATCAACCGCTTTAAAGATTTTTGACATCGGCACTCTCCTTTTTAAATTAAACAGATTATTATATCAAAAAATATGTGATTTGCTAAACCTCCGCTCAGCTTTTAATCTCGGTTCGCCCCTCCAGCGCTTTCTTGATGGTCATCTGGTCAGCAAAATCAAGGTCAGCTCCTACCGGCAGGCCCATAGCCAGTCTGGTCAGACGAACCGGAAAATCTTTTAAGGTGCGGGAAATTAAAGCTGCGGTGGCTTCTCCTTCGGCCGTCGGGTTGGTGGCAATGATCACTTCTTTAAACTGACCATTTTTTAACCGGTTTACCAGCTTTTCCAGCCTTAATTCATCAGGTCCAATGCCCTTTATCGGAGACAGAGTCCCCAATAAAACATGATAACGCCCGCGAAAAACGCCCGTTTTCTCTATGGAAGCCACGTTAAAAGGCTCTTCTACAATACAGAGCTGTTCGTCTTGCCGGGAAGGGTCAGTGCACAAGACACAGGGGTCCTGGTCAGTAATGTTGTTGCACACAGAACAATAGAATAGATTATTTTTTACATCTTTTATGGCTTTGATCAGGTTTTCTGTTTCTTCCGTCGGCAAGCTCAAAAGATAGAAAGCCATTCTCTGAGCGGATTTTAACCCCACGCCCGGAAATTTCCTCAGCTGCTCTATAAGGTCATGAAGGGGCTTGGCATACTCAAACATCAAACTACTCCCTCAGAACAAGCCAGGTATTTTGAGGCCACCGGCCAGACCAGACATCTTGCTGGAGACTTCTGCCTCCACCCGGGCCACCGCTTCGCGGTAAGCAGCCACGATTAAATCCTGAAGCATTTCCACATCTTCCTTGTTGACCACTTCCGGGTCCAGTTTTACTTCCAGGCAATTTTTCTGGCCATCAAGCACCACCGTGACCATGCCGCCGCCACTGGAGCCTTCCACTCGCATCTCCGCCAGTTCTTTTTGTAATTTTTCCTGCAGCTCCTGGGCCGCCTTCATCATTTTTTGTAACTCAGCCAGGTTTTTCATGTGCAGCACCTCACCTTCTTAACTTTTATGATTTTTCTCCTCATTATTTTTCTTTTTTACGGCCACCACCTGCCCTTTAAAAGTTTCCAGGACAGCCCGGGCTTTGGGGTCTTGCAGAAAAGAATTAACTTGGCCGTTAGCCGCTGGACCGTTGCTGGGCCTGGAAACCTTCTCCTCTGGTTTTAACTTTGGCCGCGGTTCTGGCGCTGGCGGTTCTTCCGAAGCTATTTCCAGCTCTAACCCTCTTGAAGAAACCTCATTGGCCAGCCGGTTGAGAAAAGCCAGGTCTCTCTCAATCAAAGCAGCAAAATGCTTTTTGTCCGGGCTGTAGATCAGCTTGATTTTTTCACTGTCAACCTCTACCCGGCTGGCGATTTTAAAAATCGGCGCCAGAGTAGGCTTTTCTTTAACCAGTCTGTTGTACAGCTGGTCTGCGGCTTCATGGCCGAAGACAGAAAAACCATTTTTATTAGCCGTCGGCAGAGACGGTTTTTCCGTTTTCTGGTAATTGGTGGGTTTGACCTGCTGCTTAATGCTTTTATTCTCAGCCGGACTAACCCGGTATTCAGAATTTGGTAACGGGGTTTTTCCCTTCAACTCAGCTTTTAAGCTTTCTAATTCTCCCAGGACTTTTTCCAGCGGCTTTAGCCGGGGCAAATAACAAAGTTTTACCAGCCAGGCTTCCAGAAAAATTCTCG
>JBBIRN010000063.1:0-10225 GCA_037441785.1 Candidatus Aminicenantota bacterium
GCACGGTCAGCGCCATCCTGGAGAATTATCAGCAGAAAGATGGTTCGGTGGTCATACCGGAAGCCCTGCGGCCATACCTGGACGGCCTGGAAGTTATTCGCCCCTGAAATACTGGGTTTACGAAACTCTAAAGCCTAATTATATGGTAGTTTAGATATATGAAAGAATTTTCATATATTCGCTTCTCCTGCAGCCTTGGTGCTTTCAGCAAAATTAAATTAGATTTTTCCGGGTCTTTTGTTCAGATTGACAAAAGCGAGCGAGATAACGGCCAATAAGAACTATTCGCCAAAAAAAGAATTTTGGCAAAAGTTTAGCTCTTAAATAAATAGCGAGAAATTAAAGCAAACGAGTCAGATGTCATCTTATTTAATTTGCACATTGAATTTGCCCGGGGGGAACACTTGTCAGGCTGCCTGACTCAGGTTAAAATATCCACTCACCGGAGGGATGGCCGAGTGGTTGAAGGCGGCGGTCTTGAAAACCGCTTTCCGGTCTCCCGGAACGGGGGTTCGAATCCCTCTCCCTCCGCCATATATTTTCCGGCCATGTTCTTAAGGCGGAGCTAAAAGCTTTTCCGCGAAGCCTGCCTGGATAAGATTAATAAAAATCCTGACGCCTGGAAGGTTTTTTTTCAGAGCAAAAAATGCTAAAATAACGCTGCTTCTCAGTGCGGAGAGGTGCTGGAGTGGTCGATCAGGGTCGCCTGCTAAGCGATTGTACCAGTGAAAGCTGGTACCGCGGGTTCGAATCCCGCCCTCTCCGCCACTGATTATTCTCCTGGATTAAAAATTTTCTCTAGGCCATCAAGCAGCAACATATTCTTTGAGCGGCCATCTGAATTTGCCGGCATCTAAAATAAAAAAACCGTTTAAGTATGCTTTTCGACTCTCAGCCAGGTGGAGGGCTAGTTAGCAAAGTTAGCAAGTGGCTGACCAAATCATTCCGTGCTAAATTATCTGGTCCTTCTGATCAAAACCAGTTTTTTTTGCTGCTTGGCCATTAGACCTGATTTCCCGGCTTGGCTCTGGCACCTTCTTATCAAGCAGGTGGGAATAATTTTGCCTCCTTCGAGAGCCATGGCAAAATTTAAGAGAAATAAATCTTTTTGTTTGACAGGCAGGAAAAGCATTTTATAAATTGATTTTGAGTAATCAGAAATAAGGAGTTGCTCATGCCTGCCTCTCAGAAAATTAAATTCCGCCATCAAGTTTTACCAGTTTTTAAAATTTTACTTGCTTCCTTTCTTATGATTTTCCTGGGCCTGGCTTTTTCTTCCTGCCGCCAGCAAAAGGCCACTGAAGATACCATAGCGACGACCTGGAAATTTTTCCAGAACCCGCCCGCCGAGTTTCGTCCCGCTCCACTGTGGGTCTGGAACGAAGACATGACGGTGGAAAAGATTAAAGCACAGCTTGAAGACCTGAAGGATAAAGGCTTTGGCGGCGGTTTTGTTCACCCCCGTCCGGGTCTGATTACACCCTATCTCAGCGATGAATGGCTTTCGCTTTACAAAGAAACGGTGCGGCTGGGTAAAGAGCTCGGGCTTAAAATCTGGATTTATGATGAAAATTCTTACCCCTCTGGCTTTGCCGGCGGGCTGGTGCCGGCCGCTCTGCCCGAAGCCGCCCGGTCTGGGCTTAAAGCCACCAAGCTTAAAAAGCCCGACCTTAAATCCTTTGAAAACCTGGTTTGTCTGCTTAAGGAAGAAGACGGCCGGTTCTTGGACATCACGGAAAGAGTCAGGGGCGGCGAGACTGGCTGGCCAGAAGGCGAATACTGGGCTTTTCAGGTTGTCAGGCAGGAGCCATCACCCTGGTACGGCGGGTTTACCTACGTGGACCTGATGAGGCCAGGTGTGACCCAGGCTTTTCTCCATCTGACGCACGATGCCTACCAGCAGGTCATCGGCCATGAATTCGGACAGATCGTGCCCGGCTCTTTCCAGGATGAAGCCGAGATTGCCCCGGCCGGCGGAGCCTGGGCTGTTAACTATACGCCAGCCCTGTTTGAGGAATTTTCCAAGAGACGAGGTTACGACCTAAAAAACGACTTGCCTTCACTTTTTGAAGAAAAAGGCGATTACCGCCGGCTGCGGCACGACTTTTACCTGACCTGCCTGGAACTTTTCATAGAAAACTGGGCCAGGCCCTACTATGAATACTGCTCCAGCCACAACCTTCAGTTAACCGGGCACTACTGGGAACATGAATGGCCCATTCCCAGAGTTGTTCCTGACAGTCTGGCTCTGAGTGCTTTTGCTCATATGCCGGGCATTGATATCCTGATGAACCAGTGGAGCACTTCCCCGCATGCTCAGTTTGGCAACGCCCGTTCAGTAAAAGAGGTCAGGAGCATAGCTAATCAGCTTGGCCGGAAAAGAGTTCTTTCTGAAACTTACGGAGCCAGCGGCTGGGACCTTAGCTTTTTTGACCAGAAAAGAATCGGAGATTGGGAGTATGCTCTCGGCATTAATTTCCTCAACCAGCATTTAGTTTATTCCACCATCGTCGGGGCCAGAAAGCGCGACCATCCGCTGTCGTTTTCCTACCATGAGCCGTGGTGGTCAGATTATCGCCTGATGAATGATTATTTTGGCCGGCTTTCTGTGGCTTTGAGCTCAGGCGAACAAATCAACCAGGTTCTGGTCCTTGAGCCAACTACCTCGGCCTGGATGTATTACTCGCCTGTGGTCAGGAATGAAAAATTTGAGAAAATCGGGGAAAATTTTCAGAATTTTATTCACCAGCTGGAAAAGCTCCAGGTAGAATACGACCTGGCCAGTGAAATGGTCATGAAAGACTGGGCCAGGGTAGACGGAAGTTCACTGATGGTGGGCAAAAGAAAATACACCCTGGTTGTTTTACCTCCAGGCACAGAAAACCTTGAACCCAAAACAGCGGAGTTGCTTAAAGATTATCTGAAAAACAGGGGTAAAATTCTTTCCTGGTCTGAAAGTCAGCTTTTCTGCGGTGGGCAGGTTTCCAACCTGGCCGAAGAGTTTGCTGAATTCCGCAGCTTCCACCGGGTGCCGGGTCAGGAAATAAAGCCAGAGCTCTTGGCCAGATACGTCAAGCCGCAAATTGAATTTAATAACCTGTCCCAGGCCGAGCTTCTTTTTCATCACCGGCGGCAGCTCTCAGATGGTCAGTTAGTCTTCCTGACTAACATCAGCCCGGAGAAAGAAGCCACAGGAGAAATGGTGTTAAAGGGCCGGTCGGCGGAAAAGTGGGATTGCTTCCAGGGAGTGGCTGAACCTTATCCAGCGACTTATAAAAAAGGCAAGCTGCACCTTCAGTTCAGTTTAAAACCGGGTGAGAGCCTGCTCGTGGCTGTTTACGGCCGTAAGAGACAGCCTGCTGTCCAGAAAACCGAGCCGCCCCTAACGCCAGAAACGAAGGAAATAAAGCCAGTAGCCGTCAGGAGGCTGGACGACAACGTGCTGACTGTTGATTACTGCGACCTAATCCTGAAAAACAGCGTGGAGAAAAACCTTTATTTTTACCGCGCTCAGAAAAAATCATACCAGGCTCATGGCTGGGACCGAAATCCCTGGGATTCAGGAGTTCAGTACCTGGACTCAATTATTTCCAAAAATAAATTTGCTCCAGGAACTGGCTTCCGGGCCGATTTTCACTTCACCGTCAGACCGGGCACAGATTTAAAATCAATCAAACTGGCGGTAGAAAGACCCTGGCTTTTCCGGGTGAAAGTAAACGGCCAGAAAGTGGAACCTGTCCCGGGAAAATGGTGGCTGGACCGTAACTTCGGTCTTTACCTGGCTGGGGATAAAGTCAAGGTCGGAGAGAATGTTGTTTCGCTGGAAGTCAATCCGTTTGATCTGCTGGCTGAGTTAGAACCGATTTATGTCCTTGGCAATTTTTCAGTGGAACCAGCAGCTAAGGGGTTTGTCATAGGACCGGCGGTTAACCTGAGCCCCGGTTCCTGGAAAAAACAGGGGATGCCTTTCTACGGGCATCAGGTCTCTTACGAAACGGAACTGGAAGTTTCCCGGGAAGAACTGGAAGAGTTTGATTTTATTTTTAAAGCAGGTCCCTGGTCCGGAACTTTGGCCCGGCTTCTGGTGAACGGTAAAATGGCCGGCTGTTTACTCAGCGCACAAGATTCCTTAAAGCTCAACGAATTTCTGGTACCGGGCCATAATGTGCTCAGCTTCATAATATCTGGCAGCCTGAAAAACACTCTCGGACCTCATCATAACCACCCGCCAGCGGGCGCCGCCTGGCCGGGTAGTTTTCAGTCTGCCCCCGAAGGTGGACAACCGGCTGGAGCGGAGTATAATTTTCTGGAT
This sequence comes from Candidatus Aminicenantota bacterium, assembly GCA_037441785.1. GTDB lineage: Bacteria > Acidobacteriota > Aminicenantia > Aminicenantales > Saccharicenantaceae > Saccharicenans. Next base: position 4,313 of record JBBIRN010000063.1, read on the forward strand.
TATGGACTTGAAGGTCCGCTGCTGATAACTAAAATAAAGAAAGTTGTGCCACATGAATGACAGAAAAGGGTTTGATAGTGAGCTATACCTGAAAGAACAGAGTGCAGCTATTTCCAGAAGGCTGTCCCTGTTTCCGGGGAAACTTTACCTGGAGTTTGGCGGAAAACTGCTCAATGATTTCCATGCCGCCCGGGTATTACCGGGCTATGACCCCAACGTCAAGGTCAAGTTGCTGCAGCAGTTCCGTGATAACCTGGACATCATTCTCTGTATCTATGCTGGAGACATTGAAAAAAGAAAACTGAGGGCTGATTTTGGCATCACCTACGATGCCGATGCTCTTAAGTTGATTGATGACCTGGGAGAGTGGGGCCTTAAGGTCTCAGCCGTGGTCATCACCAGGTATGAAGAACAACGAGCAGCTAAAGTTTTTAAAGACAAGCTGACCAGGCTGGGGTTTAAGGTTTACACTCACCGCTTTACCCGCGGTTATCCGACAGATGTGGAGACCATCGTCAGTGAGGAAGGCTACGGAGCCAATGAATTCATCCTCACCGAAAAACCACTGGTGGTAGTTACTGGACCAGGACCGGGCAGCGGCAAGCTGGCCACCTGCCTCTCTCAACTCTACCATGAGCACCGCCGGGGGTTACATGCTGGCTACGCCAAGTTTGAAACCTTTCCCATCTGGGATTTACCGCTGAAACACCCGGTCAACGTGGCTTATGAGGCGGCTACAGCAGACCTGGGAGATTTTAACCTGGTAGACCCCTTTCATTTAGAAGCCTATGGTAAGCAGGCCATAAATTACAACCGCGATGTGGAAGCCTTCCCGCTGCTGAAAAGGATTTTAACCAGGATATCTGGTAATGGTTTTATCTACAAATCGCCCACTGATATGGGCGTGAATGTGGTCAGCAAGGGCATCGTGGATGATGCGGTGGTGCAGGAAGCGGCGCGGCAGGAAATTATCAGGCGTTATTTCAGGTACCAGTGTGAGTATGTGTTGGGCTTTACCGAAAAAGAGACAGTAGAGAGAGCCGAATTGCTGATGAAGGAACTCAACCTCAAGCCTGAAGACCGGCCGGTGGTTCCTCTGGCCAGGGAAGCAGCGGTAGAGGCCCAGATAAAAGGCAAGGGGCACAAGGGAATTTATGTCGGAGCAGCGCTAGAACTAAGAGACGGCCGCCTGGTCAAAGGATACAACTCGCCCTTGATGCATGCTGCCTCCAGTGCTATCATCAACGCCCTGAAAATGCTGGCTGGCATTCCCGACCACATCCATCTTCTTTCTCCTTCTATTCTGCAGCAGGCTGCTTACTTGAAGCAGAACATCCTGGGCGGAAAGGCTCTGAGCCTGGACCTGAATGAGGTGCTGACCTGCCTGGCCATAACAGCGGCCAGCAGCCCGGCTTCCCAGTTAGCCCTGGAAAAGATTAAAGAACTGAAAGGCTGCGAGATGCATCTAACGCACATACCCACTCCTGGCGATGAAACCGGTCTCAGGAGACTGGGCATTAATCTGACCAGTGAACCGGTTTTTGCTTCCAAAAACCTGTATCTCGGTTAAAAGGGATTTTTCTCCGATGAAAAAGCTGATGGTTATGTTATTTCGGGCCATATTTCAGCCCTGGAAAAACGGCCAGTGGTTTGAGAAGCAGAAAACTACTGGCCTGTGGACCAGGGCTTTCCTCGGTTTGTTGGTGCTGGCAGTGGCCTTGGCCCTGACTTCTATCGTTCAGGCGGCTTCCGGCAACTTTCCGGCGGCTCCGGTTTTTTTGCCCTTCAGCCTGGAAAATTATTTTGTCTGGCAGGCTGTTCTGATTATTCCCTGGCTGGCGGCCAGCTGGTTGCTTCTTTCTCTTCTGGCACGTTTAATTTTTGTCTCTGACCGCCGTCAGAAAGCACCGCTCAGCCTCAGGCAGCTTTCAGCCGGTCTGGCTCTTTCTTTTTATCCTTTCCTTTTCTGGCTCTGGCTTTCGCATCTGTTAACCGCCGTTTTTTACTCTCTGGGCATGTCGCAGAAGGAATGGGTGGATTTGATGTCAGAGCCGGGCTGGTTTCAGTTCATCTACATTTTCCTTCTGGGGCTGGCCATTTTGTCCGGGTTGATTTCTACTGTCCTGACCATGACCAGAATTACGCCAGGCAGGAAAGTCAGAGCTGGATTTCTGGGAGCCGGCCTTTTCCTTATTTTCGGTTTTCTGGTATTATTTTTGTTGAGGTAGGAAAGTCAGCATGAAATTCACCTTCAGAAAATTTCGTCTGGAAGATTATGACCGGGTCATACAGCTCTGGCAGGAAGGGAATTTACCCCTAAAATTAAAAGGTCGTGACCGCCGTGAAGAAATAGAAAAGCAGATAAAACAGCCTAACGTGATTTTCCTGGTGGCGGAATATGAAGGTGAGGTGGTGGGCACGGTTCTGGCCACTCACGACAGCCGAAAGGGCTGGATTAACCGGCTGGCGGTAGACAAAAGGTTCAGGCGTAAAGGGTTGGGACAGCTTCTGGTGCGGGCGGCGGAATCTGCCCTGGAAAAAGAAGGACTGGAAATGTTTGCTGCTCTGATAGAAGAAGACAACCTGCCTTCCATTGAGCTGTTCAGGAAAATGGGCTACGAGTACCACCCGGAAATAAAGTATTTCACCCGGAAAAAGCACCCTGACGTTTGAACCTGACCGGCTCTGGCCTGCCTGCCCGGTCTACTGGCTTTATCTGGAAAACTGATTTTTAACTTCCTGGCTAAACTGAAAGATGGTTTCCACTACTTCCTGATGAGTAAGGGCCGGGCCATCCTGCGGAGAATCAATTATCCGGTAGTCAAAGAAGGGACAGTTTCCTTCGTACCATTTTTCGGACAGCGGTCTTTTGTTCTTTTCTCTTTTTTCTTTTTCTTTCTGGTTGAGCAGAGCGCCCAGGCCTTTCAGGTTTACGCCGGCTTCCGGGTCCACTCCGATGATAAATCTCCGGCCGCCGAAATCTGACATAAGAAAAGAAAAGCCCTGTCCCAGGGGGGAGTTGAAAACATCCCGGCGGCACCATTCTTTAAGCAAAAAGCTCTTGGGGTTGATGACCAAAAGCCCATCAACTGTTTTAAAGCCCGGCCCCGTCGAGAGGGGCAGGTTCAGCTTTACTTTCCGGGCTCGCTCCAGGTCTTCCAGGTAGTTAAAGAAATCATCTTCTACCCGGTGCATGGCTTTCTCATAACGGTCAATGCCCTGGAAAATCGGGCGGTTAGCCATTATTTCCCGGCCCAGACTGGCTTGTTCGTAAAGAAGCTTCATCATCCTCAGCCCTTCGTTTACTCTTTCCAGGTTGGTTTCTTCTTCCGGCTTCTGGATGCTGGTAAAGAGGGCTCGCAGCAGGGCGTATGGAGTAGAGCTCAGCTCAATGTTTTTGGGCAGAGAAGCAGAATCCACCATTCGGGCATATTCGGCCATTTTTAACATGGCTTTGTCCACCCGCCGCAGTTCCAGAAGTTTCAGAGTTAAAAAGATAGCGCTGATGGCGTCAAAATCAGGTAGGCGATGGGTGATGATGGTCAGCTGTTCCGGGGTTTCTTTCAGGTGTTCCAGAACCAGCTCAGGATGTTTGACCACCAGAGAGGCCGTACATTCCGGCTCCGCCTCTGGCTGATGATGGTCAATGACGCCCGGAACGGTTTTTAGACCGACGTCCAGAACAATGGTTGAAGGAGATGGAGAAAATTCCTGGCCATAAGGTGCAAATTGAAAAATGATTTCCATTTTCCTGTTTGCCCCTTAGCAAAATGTGCTTGAAGAAGCTTTATTATACTATTTTTTGGGCAGGAATAAAGAGTTCATGATGTTCTCTTCCAGCTCTTCTCCTGGCAGCCACGGACGGCCTGGAAGGTGCTGTCGGTTTATGTGATTCAGGTAGTTAAGGACTATGGGTAGTTTATAGAGGTTGATGGCGCTTTCCCCTGATTCATGAAAAATATTTATGGTGACCGTGTAAGGGATGCCCGTAGACCGCAGGTTTTGATGGTCCAGAATTTTAATTATGCGTTGACGCAGCTGATTGGCTCCCGAGCCGTTGGTGTGGGGGAGAAGGATTAAAAACAGGTCCTCTTCCATCCGACCGACAACGTCAACTTTTCTGGTAGTCTTTTTCAGAATGTAGCTTAAATTGGTGATCACCCGCTCCCCGGCTTCCTCACCAAAAGTCTGTAGCAGTTTTTGGTAATAATCAATCGTGATTTCCAGAAGCGAAAGGTCCAAGCGGTATCTTTCTGCTCGGGCAATTTCTTTCTGAAAATGTTTGAAGAAACCCCGGGCATTGTACATTCCGGTTAAAGGATCAATCTCTTCCAGTTCTTGAATCTTCTTTAAAAGAATAAGGCGCTCTACAGAAAACTCAGCTTGTTTAATCAGAGTGGCCAGAAGGTTGAAGTCTTCAACCTGAAAATTCGGCTGGTCCTTTTTATTTATTAGAAAAAACAGGCCAAAAACATTTTTTTCCAGCCGAAAGGGGATGGCCAGGACTGATTTAAATTCCAGTCCTTCCAGGTGTTCCAATTCTGGATTAAAACGTGGGTCTTTAGAGCAGTTGGCCATCAGGATATCTTGATTGGTTTCCACGGCCAGACCAGCCAGCCCTTCGCCGCGGTGCACAATTTTCCCTTTAATATCTTCGTTAAGAGAGCCTCTTATTATGGAATATTTCAGGTCCTGCGTGGCTTCGTCCCGGAGGAGAAAAGCAGCTGCTTCTGGTTCAATCAGGTCCATCAGGCCATCCATCACCCGGTTGAGAATTTCATCCACGCTTTTGGCATTGGCTATATCTCTGGTAAGCTTATGAAGCAGGTCTACTTTTAAGGAAATTGTTTTAGAGCTGGCCCCACCTTTTGATACATCCATACCATATTAAATATCAAAATTATTTCTTATTTTCAACCTGTTTCCAGTCATCAGCTTTCGCGGGCAGTTCACTCAAGAAGGAAGGATTGACCAGGAAAAGGTATTTCAGCTCGCGGTTTTTCACCGGGACCAGGTTCTTTCCTTTCATTTCTTTTCCCACATCCAGGTGGATTTCTTTGGTCTGGTTATCTGAAGACTTGGTGATGATGGTGATTTCTATTTCGGCTGGTTCCAGTCCGTAGTCTTTAAGGGAACCCGGCTGGTCAATAAACTCAGTGGCTTCTAAGTATTCTATTTTCCGCAGCACCGATTCTACTTTCGACTCATCAGCCGCCGCTTTTTTCCCGTCTCCGGTTTCTACGAACCATTTTTCTGTCTCTGTTTCTTTTTCTTTGACCTTCTCCTGGAAAGCGTGAATCTGGTCTTGCTGACGTTTGAGGCGGATAGAATTAGCTTCCCAGCTGTTAAACAGGGCTACTTTCTTTTCTCTTAAATCCTGGACTTTTTTGTTCAGGTCGTTTTCTATCTGGGTTTCCACTTCCACAATCTTGCTGGACCAGGAGGTGGTGGCCAACAGTCGGTTGTCTTTTCTGTTGAGGAAGAAGGTCAGTTCTTTGCTTTCGGGCAGGGTTATTTTTACGCTAAATTCCGGCTGGTCTAATCCATAATTTTTCAAATCCTCGGGCTTTTTTTCTTCGGCCACAAAGTCTTTAGCCCGCAGCCGGGACAGGTTATCTACCAGGCTATCAACCTGATACTTAGAAGCTAAGGCTTCCACCGGTGAGGTCAGCTTCCAGTTCTCTCCTTCTTTTACCGCCTTCCAGCTGCCTTCCCTGGTTTTAACTTCCATAGTCTTTACCTCTTTGGTTTCAAATTTAAAAATTTCCTTGTTCCTCAGGTCAAAAAGTTTCTTGTCCAAGGAATACTTGAGATAGCTGGGGAGCAAGACCACGGCCGGCTGGTCAGCCCTTTTAGCATAAATGGTGTGGTCCAGGGGATTTTCCAGTCCGAGAAGAATCCGGACGGGCTCGT
>JBBIRN010000064.1:0-9753 GCA_037441785.1 Candidatus Aminicenantota bacterium
TTCTTCCTGAGAAACTTCCTGTTCCCGGGGCAAAAGCATCTGGGATTTGATGTAGATGAGCAGGGCGGCAATAAACAGGAATTCAGCTTCGCGGTCCAGGTTAATCTGGTCCTTGCGCTCCAGGTATTCAAGGTAGTCCCTGGTAATTACGGCAATCGGTATGTCATGAATGTCAATTTTCTTCTTCCGGATGAGGTAGAGAAGTAGGTCTAAAGGTCCTTCAAATATCTCCAGCTTTACCTGGTAGCCCTGCTCAGAAGGAGAAGAGAGCTGAAGCGCAGTAGTTCCTTCCTGTGCTTCCTGAATTTCTTGCACTTCCTGGACTTCCGGGGCTACAGGCGTTTCTGGTTCCATCACTTCTTTCCTGTTTTAAGATTTCCCAGGGGGAAAACCAGACCCATGGCTTCCCGCACTTCTTCCATGGTCCGGCTGGCCACTTCGCGGGCTTTCCGGTTGCCTTCTTCAAAAATTTGCCAGACGAGGTCCGGGTGTTTTTCGTAGTAGGTTCTTTTTTCCCGGAACGAGGCAAATTCTTCCACCAGAGCTTCTATGACCACTTTTTTACATTCCAGGCAACCGATGGACGCTGTCCGGCAGCCTTGCGCCAGCTCTTCCCTTTTGGCTTCGGGCACAAAAGCCCGGTGCAGGGTAAAGACCGGGCAGTCGTCCGGTTCACCAGGGTCGGTCCGGCGTTTTCTCCGGGTATCGGTAACCATTGGTGATATTTTTTTCTTTATGGTTTCTGGCGTATCTTTGAGGTAGATGGCGTTGCCGTAAGATTTGCTCATCTTGCGGCCGTCGGTGCCGGCCAGCTTGGGAACTTCAGTCAGCAGCATCTGGGGTTCAGGGAAAACCTGGCCGTAGAAACGGTTAAACCTGCGCACTATCTCTCGGGCTAACTCAATGTGAAAGGCCTGGTCTTCACCGACCGGGACTACTTCAGCTTTGTAAATAATTATGTCTGCCGTTTGCAGCAGAGGGTAGCCGAGGAAACCGTAGGTGTTGAGCTCTTTATCCTGGATTTCCTGCTGCTGTTCCTTGAAAGTGGGCACTCTTTCCAGCCAGGGCAGAGGAGTAATCATGGACAGCAGCAGGTGCAGTTCAGCGTGTTCCTTTACTTCAGATTGAATGAACAGAACAGATTTTTCCGGGTCCAGTCCAGCAGCCAGCCAGTCCAGAGCCACTTCAAAAGTGTATTCTTTGATAACTTGCGGGTTGGCGTACTCTGAGCTCAGAGCGTGCCAGGGCACGATGGTAAAGTAGCACTGATGAGTATCCTGAAGTCTGACCCAGCCCCGCAGAGCCCCCACATAATTACCCAGATGCAGCGGTCCGGTTGGCCGCATACCGCTGAGAACGACTTTTTTCTTTTTCTGACTCATAGCCTCTTTCTCAATAGAAGATTATTCCGAGAATCAGAAGTTGTAAAGGCCTGATAATCAGGTCCAGAAACCCTACGGAAATGAGTATAAGCACAATGATAAAACCATATGGTTGAAGTCGGGCATAGCGGTCAGCCAGACGGTCAGGCAAAAGTCCTTCCAGCACGCCTGAACCATCCAGCGGATAGATGGGTATCAGGTTAAAAACCACCAGGTAGGTGTTGATTAGCACCATGTAGAAAAGGATGATAACCAGCCCCTGTAAGGGTTGAAGTCCTGAGGGCAGGGACCCCCGGGAAGTCAGAAAGTCCAGCAGAGCAGCGTTGGTCACCGGGCTGATGATTTTTAACAGCAGGATGAGCAGCAGCGAAGCAACGGCCGCGGCCACGTTAGCGGCTGGCCCGGCCAGGGAAATCCAGAAGCCGTCTTTCCTGGGATTCTTCAGAAAATTAGGGTTAACCGGGACTGGTTTGGCCCAACCAAACACCGGGGCTTTAAAAAGTGCCAGGAGCAGCGGCAGGATTATCGTGCCAAACAGGTCAATGTGGGCCAGGGGGTTGAGCGTCACCCGGCCCGCAGCCATGGCCGTGGGGTCACCAAGCCGGTAGGCCGCCCAGCCGTGGGCGGCTTCATGGATGGTTATGCTAAACAGCAAAATAAATAAACTGATGATAGTTGTAATCATTTTTTCCTGCAGTCAATTTTTTATACCATAAGATATGGGTCTAAGTCTATTGTCTCAAGTTTAATTCTGAAAATAAAAAGGACACAGGAAAAATTTCCTGTGTCCTTCTTCTGGTCTGTCTGCTTTAAACGATGCTCAGCTGTTCAGGATTTTTTCCACTTCTTCTTTATCAATGTCCTGAATGTATTTGATGCCGCTGATTCTGGCGGCCTCCTGAGTTAAGGAAGCGATGTCATCTCTCGTTATGTAGCTTAGGGTGAATTTTCTGGCGCCGGCCATTAGCTGACGCAGCCCCTGATTTAGGCGTTTGAAGTAGGTGTAAACACCAAGGGCCCCTGGAGGCAGCTCGTTGAATTTTTCGCCAAACCTTCTCTTAAGTTCAGGAGCAGTGATGAAAATCTCTTCTACGCTGTTGCCGAACCTTTCTACGTAAACCGGTATCTGGCCGTCCTTGATGCGGCTGCCTATGGTTTTTCCGACCATGGCTGAAGCCAGGGGGGCTCTGGCCATACCCACGGCCTTAACGTAAGGTGCGCCCAGAGCGATAGCCTTGAAAATCTGGTCCTCAAAGGTAATACCGCCAGCAAAAACTATATCCGGCACGTATTCGCCTTTCTTGGCCAGGTGGTCAGCATATTTGTAGGTCAGGGACCAGATTTCAACTCCTGGGATACCCCATTCGTTCATCATTCTCCAGGGGCTCATACCGGTTCCACCGCCCGCTCCGTCTACGGTCAGCACGTCAATCCGGGCTTTGGAAGCATACTTCACTGCCCGGGCCAGGTCTGCCGGTCGGTAGGCGCCGGTTTTCAGGAAAATGTACTTGGCTCCGGCTTTTCTGAGTTCTTCTACGCGTTTCATAAAGCTTTCTTCTTCCACCATACCCAGGCGGCTGTGGCGTTCAAACTCTTTGAAGCTGCCTTTTTCAAAGGCCTGAATGACAGCCGGGTCCTCCGGGTCCGGAAGCACAATGTAGCCCCTTCTTTTGAGTTCCTGGGCTTTTTTCAGGGATTTTATCTTGACTTCTCCACCTATGTCCTTCGCTCCCTGGCCCCATTTAAGCTCTACGGCGGTGACGCCTAATTTTTCTATGACGTACTCCTGCACTCCAAGCCGGGTGTCTTCCACGTTGGCCTGAACCACCACCGTGCCATACCCGTCGTACCATTCCTGGAAGGTCCTCACTCTCATTTCCATATCAGGTGAACGGACCACCCGACCGTTTCTTATTTCAGCTTCTTCGTCCATGCCGCAGACGTTTTCACCCACCGTTAAGATGGTCCCAGAGATGGCGGCGCCAACAGCCAGACCGGCCCAGTTCTGCTTGGCCACGTTAGTGGAACCCATGCCGGAGATGATGAAAGGTACGCGCAGTTTAATTCCTTTATCATGGCCCACAGCTGTTTCTATGGACACTTTTTCAAAGGTGGCCAGGTCGCTGTCAGCCGGAACTCCCCAGGCCCCGGCCGCTGTTCCCATGATGTTAAAATGCGACAGGTCCACCGGGTAATCTTTCTCGGCCGCGGCCGTGATCAGCCCAAAAGGCTGGGGATAAAGAACTTCCGTTCCCCGGTAAGCCGATTTGCCAATTTCACACATGCCGATGCAGCCATCCACACAGGTGACGCACATCCCGCTGAAGGGGCTGATTGAACCTTCGGTTCTATTCTTGGTTAAAGTAGCCGCACTCCTGTTAATTTTTGTAAAAGTCATGGTTTTACCTCCTTTTTCCCTTTTTTAGTTAAAGTCAAAAATAAATTTGTTTTTTGTTCTGTTGAAGACATTATTTTTTCTCCCGGACGCAGGTGCCGCAGCGACCGGCGTCGTACATCCAGCACTGAAGTTCGTTGTAATAATCCAGGCAGGTGGGGTCCATGGTCAGGCAGGCGTTGCAGATAGCGCTTTCTTCCTGGGGTCCCTGGCATCTGAGCTGGCAGGCTGGACAGATGTAGATGCAGCCGCCGCACAGCCGGCATTCTTCGGAGCGAATGTCAAAGGGCGTAGAAATTTTTCTCTGGTAACCCCGGTTCTGAAAGCCGATAGCTTTGCCGTCCATTTGCTCAGCACACATGCGCACGCAAAGCCCGCACAGAATGCATTCTTCGTTTCTGATTTTGAAACGCATCCTGGTGACCCCGAACTTGGAAGCCAGGTCCTGGATGGTTTTGGAATAAGGAGCCACGGAAAGCATTAACTCAATCATCATCCGGCGGGCCTGAATAACCCTTTTGGTATCTGTGTGGACCACCAGTCCTTCTTCGGCTGGGTAGGTACAGGATGAAACAAGTTTGGCTTTTGGCCCTTCCCCGATTTCCACCAGGCAGAGGCGGCAGGCACCATAAGGAGTCAGGCCTTCGTGATGACAGAGGGTGGGTATTTCCAGACCGTAAAATTTTGCCGTGTCCAGTATGGTCCAGCCTTCCTCGGCCTTAACCTCAACGCCGTTAATTTTCATGGTAATCATATTGATACCTCTTTTATGACGGTTATGGCCTCGTCGCGTTGAGCCTCAATAGCCTCAAAGCGACAGGCATCCAGGCAGGCGCCGCACTTGATGCATTTATCGTAGATAATGCTGTGGACGTCCTTTCTTGTCCCGGTAATGGCACCTGTGGGGCAAGCTCGCTTGCAGGCCTCGCAACCCGTGCATTTTTCGGGAATGACCACGTAGCGAATGAGGCTTTTGCACACTCCGGCCGGGCATCTTTTTTCGTAGATATGGGCTTCAAATTCATGCCGGAAATAGCGAAGGGTAGAAAGCACCGGGTTGGCGGCTGTCTGTCCCAGACCGCACATGGAAGCTTCCTTGGTGGCTATGGCCAGCTCTTCCAGGAGTTCAAGGTCTCCTGGTTTGCCTTTGCCTTCAGATATGTCTTTGACTATCTCCCACATCCGCTGTGTTCCCTCACGGCAGGAGATGCACTTGCCGCAGCTTTCATCGCGCAGGAAGTTAAGAAAGTACAGGGCCACATCTACCATGCAGGTCTTCTCATCCATGACAATCATACCGCCCGAGCCCATGATAGAACCAGCCGCCGTCAATGATTCGTAGTCAATGGGCAGGTCCAGCATGGAAGCTGGAAGGCATCCACCGGAAGGACCGCCGGTCTGAACGGCTTTAAAAGCTTTCCCCTCTGGTATGCCGCCGCCAATGTCGTAAATTATTTCCCTGAGAGTAATGCCCATGGGCACTTCTACCAGGCCGGTGTTGTTAATCTTGCCCACCAGGGAGAATATTTTGGTACCCTTGCTTCCACTGGTGCCAATGCTGGAAAACCAATCTGCTCCGTTCTTGATAATCAGGGGAATGTTAGCCCAGGTTTCTACGTTGTTGATGCAGGTTGGCTTTCCCCACAGGCCCTTCTGAGCCGGGAAGGGCGGTCTCTGCCTCGGTTCGCCCACTTTCCCTTCAATGGAAGCAATCAAGGCTGTTTCCTCACCGCAGACAAAAGCGCCGGCTCCTTTGGTTATGTGCAGGTCAAAACTGAACCCGCTGCCCAGGATGTTTTTCCCTAACAGGCCAGCCTGGTAAAGTTGTTCCAGAGCAAAGGTTATATGACGAACAGCCAGCGGGTATTCATCCCGGACGTAGAAGTAGCCATCACTGGCGCCGATGGCCAGAGCCCCTATCATCATGCCCTCAATTACCCGGTAAGGATTGCCTTCCAGCACACTTCTGTCCATGTAAGCACCCGGGTCACCTTCGTCTCCGTTGCAGATAATGTATTTAGGCTGACCAGGGGAGCGACGAGTGGCTTCCCATTTTACACCGGTCGGAAAACCAGCCCCGCCCCGGCCGCGCAAGCCTGATTTTTTAACGGTTTCAATTATGTTTTCTGGAGACAGTTCTTCCAGAGCTTTAAGAAAAGACCGGAAGCCGCCGATGGATAAATAATCATAGAGGCTGGTGGGGTCCACGAAGACGTTGTCACCGAGGACGATTCTTTTTTGCTTCTGGTAGAAAGGAATTTCATTTTCATACCAGACTCTTCTTTTGGTCACGGGGTCGCGGTAAAGGTATTTCTCCACTACCCGGCCACCTTTGATGGTTTCTTCCACAATCGTGGGTACATCAGCTGGAGTTAATTTCTGGTAGAAGATTCTGTCGGGGTAAATGATGAGGTTGGGTTCAGCCTCGCAAAAGCCATGACAGCCAGTTATGCGCAGGACGACCTGGTCATTAAGACCGGCGGCTTTAAGAGATTTCTTTAAAGCTTTGATAACTTCCAGCGCCCCACGCGCCTGACCGCAGGTACCGGCCGACACAGCAATTACCTTTCTCGTTTCTTGCTGCCGTTCCTGTTCTTTTTGTTCTATCAGTTGTTTTAAGTCCCGGATTTTTTTTAGTTTCTTAACTTTTTTCATGGCGGCCCTCACTTTCTGTACTTGCTCAGAATCATGGGCACTTTTCTGATGCTAGTATGGGCATGGTATTCGCCGTCAACCACTACCACCGGTCCGATGGCACAGCAGCCGAGACAGGCGACTGTTTCCAAGGACCATTTCCCGTCTTCCGAGGTTTCACCGCGGCGGATGTTCAGCTGGCGCTCAAACTCTTCCAGGATGCGGGGCGCGCCGCGGACGTGACAGGCAGTGCCCATACAGACTGTGGCGACATGTTCACCTCTCGGCTTGAGGCTGAAAGCCCGGTAAAAGGTGGCCACGGAAATGATATCAATCAGCGGAATTTTTAGCAGTCTGGAAACCTGGCGCAGTGCTTCAGCTGGGAGGTAGTGATAAACAGCCTGGATGTCCTGCAGGATGGCGATGAGCTTGTTCTTGTTGTGGCCGTACCTTTCCACGATTTCCTGGACCCGGTCCAGGTTAAGGTTTTGACTGGTACTCAATGTATGCCTCCTTTTTAAGGATGAAGTATAAGATTGATAAAGGCCCTTCGTTCTGGAAAAAATTTTGTGGGTTAGAAAGGTGGGGGAGAGAAATTTTAAAATCCTGGATTAAAGACAAAAAAGAGACGCACCCATTTGTTTTATTTCTAAAATAGCACCCAAAAGCCTGGCGGCAGCGGATAAAAATGTATGACTCCTTCTTAACCTATTAAAAAATTATTACTCTGATTTTATAAAAAAAAGCAGAAGTCGTTGTCAAGAAAAATTTTTCTCGCAGCGAGGCAGGAAGGCATAAAGCCAGAAGAGCACTCAGCCGTAAGTTGGCCAGACGCGCGGCAGGCCATTATGTATGTTGTTATTCTTAGAAACCTTGTGGCTTGCAGCTCCCGGGCCTGATTTCGCGGAACTCAGAGCATGGGCAAATACCTGGCGATTTCATACGGGCTGACCTGTTTGTCGTACTCGTCTGGCACATTTTTGAGGTAGTCTTCTATTTCCTGGCGCTTGTTGGCCATGAATTTTTCGAATAGCTGGTCTCCCAGGGTTTCTCTCACCAGTCGGCTTTTGCCGGCCAGGTTGATGGCTTCTTCCAGGTTTCTGGGCAGGACCTGAATGCCGGATTTTTTCTGTCGGAAGCTGCTCATGTGGTAGATATTTTCTTCCACCGCGGCTGGGGGTTCCAGTTTATTCTTAAGACCATCAAGACCGGCAGCCAGCATGGTGGCCAGAGCCAGGTAGATGTTACAGCCAGGGTCGGGTGAGCGGAGCTCAAGGCGGGTAGCTTTCTCCTTTCCAGGTTGATATTCGGGAACACGAATGTAGGCAGAGCGGTTTTTCTGTCCCCAGGCAATGTAGACCGGTGCTTCGTACCCCTCAATCAATCTCTTGTAAGAATTTATCCACTGGCTGAAGATGGCGCAGGTTTCCCGGGCGTGGTGAATGAGGCCGGCCAGGTAATGACGGGCCACCTCAGATAGATGTTGCTGGCCGTTCTTTTCAAAGAAGGCGTTGTGCTGGCCCTTCCACAAAGATTGGTGCACGTGCATTCCGCTGCCGTTCTGCCCGTTTATCGGTTTGGGCATAAAAGTGAGGTAGAGGCCATGCATCCTGGCTACTTTCTTGGCGATGTAACGGAAAAGCATGATGATGTCCGCCATTTCCAGGGCACTCTGGTACCTCAGGTCAATCTCGTGCTGACTGTGGGCTACTTCATGGTGGTCATACTCTGAGTCTATGCCCATTTTTTTCAGAAGAAGTTGGATTTCTTTTCGTATTTCACCGTAGCGGCCAGCAAAAAAATAGCCGCCGGCATCCACGGGCGTTGGATTATGGTCATCGGGGAAGATGAAAAATTCCATTTCCGGGCCGCACTTAAAATCGTCAAAACCAAATTCAGTTTTAGCTTTATGGAGAATCCTTTTCAGCACGTAGCGGCTGTCCCCGGAATAAGGCTGACCATCTGGTGTCAGTATGTCTCCAAACATAATGCCTTCCCGCCAGCTCAGCTCGGGCTCGAACCCCCGGTAGGTCCAGGGCAGAAGCCGGAAGGTTTTGGGGTCCGGGATTATAATAAGGTCGCTTTCTTCAATCCGGACAAAACCTTCTATGGATGAGCCATCAAAGCCTTTCCCTTCTTCAAAAGCTTTTTCCAGTTCTGAGCAAGGGATGGAGAAATCCATCGGTCGGCCGAGGATATCGGGAAACATAATCCTGACAAATTCAACGTTCAGGTGAGGGTCTTTTACCACTTCCAGGACTTCCTTTTTGTCCTTCAGACCAAAGATGCCCTTAAATTCCTGTTGCATTTTCCTCTCCTTTTAAGTTATTATGATAACCTACATCTGTTTAACATGAAAGTGATTAAACATACAAATTTAACTGGATTTTACTAAATTTGGCACAAATGTCAATATTTTAATAAATTTTATTTATTTTTGTTTAAATTTCTTTCTGTTCAGGAGGGATGATGGTCAGTGAAATGGAGAAAAAAATAGTCAGGTGTCTTAACCAGAATGCCAGGAAGAGTTTTCGGGAAATTGCCAAAGAAACCGGGGTTTCTGTGCCAGCGGTCATCCAGACCATTCGTCGTCTGGAGCAGAACGGAGCTATTAAAGGATACGTGCCGGTCCTTAACCCGGAATATTTTGGCTACGGCTTGATCGCCATCATTGCTTTGCGAATTTCCCAGGGCAAATTGCTGGAGACCCAGAAGAAAATTGCCGAGGACCCGCGCGTGCTGGCTGTTTATGATGTTACCGGAGAATGGGATTCAATCCTCATCGGCTATTTTTCTGACCGCGAAGACCTCAATCAGTTTATCAAGCAGGTCCTATCCTTTAAATACATTGACCGAACAGTCACGCACCTGGTGTTGAACGTGGTTAAGAATGAAGTTCGGTTGCCATTGTAAATCTGCCCATCATAATTATTGACATACGGGCTGATTATGCCATAATCATTATGTTAAATTCTTGTGGAGGAAATAAATGACCAAAGAGTTTCATTCCACCATCGGTCATCATTACATCGTTGAGGCTTCGGGTTGCGACCCGAAAATAATCGGTAGCGTGGAAAAAGTCCAGCAGATACTGGTGAAGGCTGCCGAGATAGCTGGAGCCCAGGTCTGGTCCATTTCCTTCAGCAAATTCCCACCCAACGGTGTAAGTGGCGTGGTGGTGATCTCTGAGTCTCATATATCTACCCACACCTGGCCGGAGATGAGATACGGAGCGCTTGATATTTATACCTGCGGAAATACCATTGACCCGGAGAAAGCTGTTATTTATGCCGTAGAAGCTTTTGGCGCGACCACTTCTCATATTACTGAAATAACCCGGGG
>JBBIRN010000064.1:9779-10171 GCA_037441785.1 Candidatus Aminicenantota bacterium
TGATGAAGGCGATGCTGTGTTTTATCACAGCTTTGTCACCTGGGAAGAATACCTGAGAAAAGAGAAAAAGGAAGAGCCCAAAACACCAGGGCAGCCGTAAAGATACTTTATATCTGCATCGTAAATATTCTTTTCTAAACCATTGTAAAATCCTCTGAAAAAGAGAATTTTCTGTTTAATTAAGGGTTAATCAAGGGGGGAAGCCTTCTTTTCGGCAAATTTAGTGATTCTGGCATATTTCTGGCACTGTCTCCTTCAGACAGTCAATTAACCGGCAAACAATTGGCCTGTTTTAGCGTATAATATTAAGGTCGAGACAGGAGGTGATTTTGGGGTGATTAAAAAGCTTTTAACCGGTATCCCCGGGCTGTTTTTATCTTCTATCCTGCTTT
>JBBIRN010000065.1:0-10167 GCA_037441785.1 Candidatus Aminicenantota bacterium
ACACCAACAGCCAGCGAGTGTGGAGACAAAAAACCAGAGGAGACTACTGGGTATTAGACCTCAATACCCATGAGCTCAAAAAACTCGGCCAGGGCACCGAGCCAGCATTTCTGCAGTTTGCCAAATTTTCGCCTGACGGAAAAAAAGTTGCCTACGTTTACAAAAATAACCTTTACCTGGAAGACCTGGCTACGGGCCAGGTAACCCGGCTTACCGACGACGGTTCTGAAGATATCATCAACGGCACTTTTGACTGGGTTTATGAAGAAGAATTTTCCCTGCGGGATGGCTTTCGCTGGAGTCCGGATGGCCAAAAAATCGCTTTCTGGCAGCTCGACACCACCGGCGTTCCGGTGTTTCACATGATTAACAACACCGATGACCTTTACCCCAGGATAATTTCTTTCAAGTACCCGAAAGCAGGCGAGACCAATTCCGCCTGTCGCGTGGGAGTAATTGACCTCAGCTCCAAAAAAATTACCTGGCTCAAAGTTCCAGGTGACCCCAGGAACAACTACCTGCCCTGGCTGGAGTGGATGGGACCTGACCGGCTACTGCTGCAACATCTCAACCGGTTGCAGAATAGAAACGAGATTCTCCTGGCTGAAGCTGGCACAGGAGAAGTGCGCACTATCTTTGTTGATGAAGACAAAGCTTGGGTAGAGGTGGACACCGATTTAATCATCTACGATAACGCCCGGCGTTTTCTTTTCACCAGTGAGCGTGACGGCTGGAAACACGTCTACAGTGTGGACTTGAACGGCCAGGCCAGACTTTTAACCCCCGGCAACTATGATGTCATTCGTCTGAGCGGCCTGGATGAAAAAAGGGGCTGGTTGTATTTCATCGCTTCGCCTGCCAACCCAACTCAGGAATACCTCTACCGCGTATCCATCCGAAAGCCAGGTGCACCAGAAAGAGTAACTCCGGAGACCCTGCCAGGAACCAACGCCTATCAGCTTTCTCCAACCTGCCAGTTCGCCTTTCATACTTACTCCCGCTTCGGTCAACCACCGGTGATGGACCTGGTAGAGCTTCCTGCCCACCGTCTCCTGAAAACCCTGGTTGACAACAAAACCTTAGCCAGCCGGGTTAATGCCCTCCGCCAGTCGTCGGTGGAGTTTTTCCGGGTGGATATTGGCCAGGGAGTTCAGCTTGACGGCTGGCTGATGAAACCGCCAGCTTTTGACCCGTCTAAAAAATACCCGCTCTTCATCTACGTTTACGGCGAGCCTGCCGGTACCACGGTTCGCGATGCCTGGGGCGGAAACACTTACCTTTACCATCTTTTCCTTACACAGCAGGGCTACCTGGTGATGAGCATAGATAACCGGGGCACTCCCCAGCCGCGCGGTCGGGACTGGCGTAAAATCATCTACCGTCAGGTAGGCATCCTGGCTCCGGCTGACCAGGCTGCTGCCCTTCAGGCAGTGCTGAAAAAATGGAGTTTCATCGACCCAGAACGGGTGGGCATCTGGGGCTGGAGTGGTGGCGGTCAGATGACTCTGAATGCCCTTTTCCGTTACCCTGAACTCTACAAAATGGGCATCGCTGTGGCCTTTGTCAGTGACCAGAGACTTTATGACACCATCTACCAGGAAAGGTACATGGGATTGCCAAAGGATAACCCGGAAGGCTACAAAAATGGTTCGCCCCTCACCTTTGCTCACCAGCTTCAGGGGGAATTACTCATCGTTCATGGCACCGGAGACGACAACGTCCATTACCAGAGTTTTGAAAAACTGGTCAACGAGCTCATCGCCAACAACAAGCTTTTTTCCATGATGATTTATCCCAACCGCTCGCACGGAATCTATGAAGGAAAGAACACCACCCTGCACCTCTACCGGACGATGTTTAATTTCATCAAGAACAACCTTTAAAGCTGAAAGGTAAAAAAAATTACTGCTGGCAAAAGACTGATAGAAAAAAGTTTTCCCGGGAAGTCATCGTCTTTTTCCAAAAACATCTGCCTTATTCTTCTCCAGCACAAGCACTGCTTTTTAGCCTGAAAGCTTGAAGCCTGGTCGCTTAACGAAACTGCAGAATTAAAAGCTTATTTAAGTTTCTTGCTACTGCTTATGAGCATTTTAAAAGGCCTTTAATGGTCATGGCTTAGTTTATCCTGGCTTCTCTAAGCAACCTTGAAGCCCCAGACCATCTGAGATATAATCTGCCAGAAATAAACCAAACTACCGCTTTAAAATTAAGTACCATGGACGATGATTCTAAGCCACTTAAGCAAAAGCTTAGCGAGGCCATCATCGGCAAGCCTCGAAGCATCCGAGACCCGTCTCTTTTCCATAAGCTCTCTCTAATTCCCTTGTTGGCCTGGATAGGTTTGGGCGCAGATGGTCTATCTTCAGCCTCGTATGGCCCGGAAGAAGCCTTCCGGGTGCTGGGAAAGCATACTTATCTGGCCGTTTTTTTGGCCCTGGCTACGGCCCTGACTGTTTTTATCATCTCTTATGCTTATTCCAGGATTATAGAGTATTTCCCATCAGGTGGAGGTGGCTACATCGTGGCCACTCATACGCTGGGTGAAAAGGCCGGGGTCATTTCTGGTTCTGCTCTTCTGGTAGATTATATGCTCACGGTCGCAGTCTCCATCGTTTCCTGCGGAGATGCCATTTTTAGTTTTTTACCTCTTTCCTACCAACAATTTAAAATTCCTTTTGAAATCCTGGCCGTAGTTTTTCTGGTCATTCTTAACCTGCGGGGAATTAAGGAATCAATAACCATACTTTCACCAATTTTTTTGCTTTTTGTCTTAACCCATCTTCTGCTCATCGGCTCTGGCATCCTCCGTCATATTCCTGAAATTAATGTTGTTTATTCCAACATACAGGCCGGTTTTCAGAGCGGATTAGCTACTCTCGGACGAACGGGATTGTTTTTATTATTTCTTAAAGCTTTTTCTATGGGTGCAGGTACTTTTACCGGAATTGAAGCCGTTTCCAACGGTCTGCAGATACTCAGAGAACCAAGAGTAGAAAACGGCAAAAAAACCATGATTTACATGGCCACCTCCCTGGCCTTTACGGCGGCGGGAATTTTTGTCTGTTACCTGCTGCTCAACGTTTCCCCCCTGGAAGGCAAAACCCTTAATGCCATCCTGGCCGAGAAAATATTTGGCAGTTTTGGCTTTGGAAAGATTTTGGCCATCCTGACCATCTTTTCAGAAGGTGCCTTACTGCTGGTAGCGGCTCAAACAGGCTTTGCCGATGGCCCGCGAGTCATGGCCAACATGGCTCTGGACTACTGGCTGCCACGACGTTTCGCTTCCCTTTCTAACCGCTTTACCATCCAGAACGGCGTTCTCATAATGGGCGCTGCGGCCATCCTGTTAATCATTTACTCCCATGGGCACATTTCTACTCTGGTGGTCATGTATTCTATCAACGTTTTCTTGACCTTTTCTCTTTCCGAATTAGGCATGTCTAAATTTTTTATTACTCATCGGAAGACAGATAAAAACTGGAAGAAGCATCTTCCTGTTCACCTGATCGGGTTAGTTGTTTGTGTTACTATTCTAACCGTTACCATTTCAGAAAAATTTGCCCTGGGTGGCTGGTTGACCCTGGTTATTACCTCGGTCCTAGTGGGCCTCTGTTTCCTGATTAAGTCACACTACAATAGAGTAAGAATGGCAGTGAAATCACTTGATGAATTGCTGAACATTCCCGTCGCTGAAAAACCAAACTTGAACCCACCTGACCCCAAAGAAATGACCGCCATTCTGCTGGTAAACGGCTACAACGGATTTGGCGTTCATTCTTTCCTTTCCATCATTCGCAATTTCCCTGGCCTCTACAAGAATTTCATCTTCCTGACGGTCGCTGAAGTAGATATTTCAGCCTTTAAAGATTCGAATCCAGTGGAGCATATTGAAAACGAAACTAAAAAATGGTTACAAAAATATGTGGACCTGGCCCGGAGGTTAGGGTTTTCAGCCGCTTATAAATACGACCTCAGCCCCGAGGTAATTCCGGCGGCCACCAGTCTGGTGGAAAAAACGGTTCAGGAATTCCCCCGTTCGACTGTCTTTTTAGGCCAGTTAATCTTCCGCCAAACCGGACTGGTCCGGCGACTGCTCCATAATGAAACAGCTTTCACCATTCAGGAACAATTGCACTGGAAGGGTATTACCACCATCATTCTTCCCATAAGAATTTACATCTAAACGGAAATAAACTCACGGGCCTTTTCACCCATCAGGCTTTATGACCTTTGTGGTTTATTTTTATATTTTCCCGTTATCTTTTAACATAACAATGGTCGGTTGAACTGTTTACCAGGTAGATAAAATTAATTAACCAAAGTTTCTCATGCCCCGTAAAAATCAAATAAAACACCGGCTTCTTTGACCAGGGCTTTTTCCAGTAACCTGGAGCCGAGGACAATGTCCTGAGCCGCCACCCCGACGGTTTTGAAAAAGGTAATTTCTTCCGGGCTCAACCGGCCGGGTTTTTTACCTGAAGCCACCTCACCAATTTCAGCCACAATTTTCTCAGCCGAAAAAACCCCTTCTTTAATCGGAATAATCAGGTCACCAGCCTCTTCCAGGGCCATGTCTCTTTTGTCCACAAAAACCCGGGCTCTGGCCACGGTCTCAGAAGGAATTTCACGTTCAGCTGGTTTGTAAGAACCGATGGCGTTGATATGGACACCTGGCTTCAGGTCTTTATCGGCCAGGACCGGTACCTTGGAAGTGGTAGCCGTAGAGATTATGTCCGCTTCCTCCACAGCCTTGCTGGCTGAATCCGCTACCCGGATCTTTAGCCCCAACCTCTCAGACATCTGCTTAGCAAATTGTTCTGCCCGCTTCCGGTCCTGGTCAAAGACCAGAACTTCTTCCAGACTGCGGACGGCAGCCACCGCTTCCAGTTGAAAACGAGCTTGGAACCCAGCGCCAAAAAGAGCCATTTTCCTGCTCTCCGTCCGGCTGAGCAACTCGGTGGCCAGGCCGCAGGCCGCACCGGTCCTAAGAGCAGTTAGAGTGCTGGCCTCCATAATTCCCAGCGGCTGACCGGTGCTGGCTTCAAAAACCAGCATAAGCGCATGGCTGAAGGGTAGGCCTTTTGCCGGGTTTTCTTCATAGAGGTTGATGATTTTAACCCCGATTTTCTCTCTGTCCGGAAGATGTGAAGGCATAACCAGGCAGGTTCCCTTTGACAGCGGCACATCCAGGTGAATTCGCCGCGGCACTTCAACCCTGTTCTCTGAAGTCAGGATAAAAGCTTCCCGGACAGCCTCAATCGCCTCCCGCATAGAACACAGGTTAAGGATATCCCCAGAAGATAACAGTAAAACTTTATTCGCTCCCATTTTATGGCTCTTTTTCTATTAATTTTTTCTTCCCTTTTTTTTCAAAGCAAGAGCTGAAGGGCAAACAGCCAGTCCACCGAGCGAGGTAACCCGAAGCTCAGGCGGCATGGACCGGCCCACCGCCAGAACAGCATCAATGGTTTCATCCAGAGGAATGTGGTTTTTGTACCCGCCAACGATAAGGTCTGAGCAGATGAAAGCGCTGGCTGCAGCTACCGCATTTCGCGTATGACAGGGTATCTCACAGATACCCTGGACCAGGTCACAGACCAGGCCCATGGTGTTCTGAAAAGAAATGGCCGCCGCCTCGCAGGCCTGTTCCGCCGTGCCACCGGCTGCTTCTACCACAGCAGCTGCTCCCATGGCTCCGGCCGCACCTATTTCCACCTGACAACCAGCGATTTCTGCGGCAAAAGTCGCCCGGTAAGCCACCACCAAGCCTACGGCACCGGCAGCCAGGAGGGCCAGCACGACTCTGTCGGCTGGTAAATGAACATCCTCAATGAGGGTAGAGACCACGCCAGGAATGGTTCCAGCTGAACCGCCTGTCGGAGCAGCGCAAACCACGCCACCAGAAGCCGCCACATGTTCAGCCGCCATGGCTCTTATGGCCGCCCGCGTCAGGTGGCCTCCGAGTAACTTTCCCTGCTTCTCGGCCTGGAAAATTTTTTCGGCCGTGGGCTCCAGAAGTTGCAGGTTCAATGTTTCACTTTTAAGACCGGCGGCCACCGAAGAAAGCATTATTTTTAAGCGAAAGTCCATCTCCTTCAGAACTTCTTCCTCACTCATCCCCAGAAGCTCAGCTTCGTAGCGCAAAGCCACCCGTCCCAGAGATTGTCCTGAAGCAGCCGCCAGCCTGACCATCTCCGCCGCTGATTTAAAGAGCGGTTGACCAACCACCACAAAAGATACGGGTTGAGCCTGCCACAGGGTAAGGCCAGAAACTCTGGAAAGCTTCTGTTCTTCCTCATCGGAAAGGCGGCGATAACCGGCCAGCCTTAACAACACCAGCCCTGGTTTCTGTGGAACTTTGATGGTTTCCAGCCTGGCCGTAGCCTGGGCATAGCTGCCCAGCAGGTTCCTGACCGTGGCTTCCTTCTCTTCCGGAATTTCCAGGAGGGTCTCGTAATAATCACCGGAAATAAGCAGGGGCCAGCCGTTTAATTCTCTGATTTCCACCGCTCCGCCACCTACCGACCTGCCCAGCAGGACAATTTTCTTCCCCGACGGGCTGATAAGTTCAATCCTGACGGCATTGGGATGGTCATCCTGGGGAATGGGCTCTTCACCGAACTCCACCCGACAACCAGCGGCCGAAGCCAGCTCCAGCATTTCAAAAAAGCGAGCTTCCGTAATTTCCAGCCCCATTATGCCCGCCACAAAAGCCAGGTCTGAGTTCTGTTCTCGGTAAACCCGAGCATAAGAACCGCCGGCTCCAAAAATCACCCGAGCCGATGATGGCCTGTCACCCAGAAGCTGCTGGGCCAGACGACCGAGCCGGTAAGAAGCGGCCGTGTGGGAGGAAGAGGGGCCCCGCATGACCGGACCAAGAACATCGTTAAAAATAGATATCAGTTTCATCTTTGCTATATTATTAGCTATGAAAATCGTTGTCAACATATGAACATTCTTTCATATATTCTGATTCACCGGGCCTACCTCTTTCATCTGCCGGGCCACAACCGTCAATTTGAATTTTTGGACCGGCTAAACTAAAATCAGGGCATGGAAGCTTTGAGAATTTATACTGAAAAACCATACCGGCTGCGCGGCCAGGTGACAATTAGCGGAGCCAAGAATGCGGTGTTGCCAGCTCTGGCCGCCTCGCTGCTGACAGCTGAACCACTGCAACTTACTAACGTGCCCCTGGTCAAAGATGTGCAGACCATGCTTACCTTACTTCAGGAACTGGGCGCTCAGTACGAACTCAAAAAGAAAACCGTTAACATCCAGGTGAAAAAAATTACTTCGGCCCAGGCTCCTTATAAACTGGTCCGGGCCATGAGAGCTTCCATCCTGGTGCTTGGGCCTCTGCTGGCCAGAAAAGGCAAAGCCATCGTGGCTCTGCCTGGCGGCTGTGCTATTGGCACCAGGCCGGTTGACCTGCACCTGAACGGCCTGCAAAAACTTGGCGCTCGCATTACCATTGAGCACGGCTACATCGTGGCTGAAGCCAGACGACTTCAGGGCGCGGAGATAGAATTTGAAAAAAAGACGGTGACCGGCACAGAAAACCTGGTCATGGCTGCCTGTCTGGCTAAAGGTGAAACCATTCTTAAAAATTGCGCCCTGGAACCAGAAGTCTCCAGCCTGTGCGAACTTCTGGTGCGGATGGGCGCTAAGATTGACGGCCTGGGCGAAGAAACTATCAGGATAAAAGGCGTGGAGGAGCTGGCCGGGGCCCGCTTCCGCATTATTCCCGACCGCATTGAAGCTGGCACTTTCATGGTGGCTTCGGCTCTGACCGCCGGCGACCTGATTCTTAACGGAGTTGAAGCCAAACATCTGGAAGCCATCGTTGATAAGCTGACCATCTCGGGAGCGAAAGTAGAAAAGGTTGGACCTCATTCCTTACGCGTGGTAGGTTCCGAAGAAATTAAAGCTCAGGATATAGTCACGGCTCCTTACCCGGGTTTTCCCACGGACATGCAGGCTCAGTTTATGGTCCTTATGACTCAGGCCAACGGAACTTCCATCATCACGGAAACCATTTTTGACCGGCGTTTTGCCCATGCCAACGAACTAATTCGTCTGGGAGCTAACATCGAGGTCCAGGGTGACAAAGCTATCATCAAAGGCCCGACGCCTCTATCAGGTGCCGAAGTTATGGCCACCGACCTCAGAGCTTCAGCCTGCCTGGTTCTGGCCGGGCTGATAGCCACCGGGCAGACGACTATCAATGACATAGAACACCTGGACCGCGGGTATGAAAAAATAGAAGAAAAGCTCAAAGCCCTCGGTGTGAAAATCGAGCGGCTTAAAAATAATAATCATAATAATGGAGCTTAACATGGCTGATTGTATTTTTTGCAAAATCGTTAACCGTGAAATACCCGCCAGAATCGTTTATGAAGACGAGAAAATCCTGGCTTTTGACGACATCCGGCCGCAAGCTCCGGTACATACCCTTATCATCCCCAAAGAGCACTTTTCCAGCCTCAAGGAAGCCGATGAATCCAAGGCTGAACTTCTTGGTTACATACTGCTTAAAGCCAGGGAAATTGCGGCTCTCAAAGGAATAGAAGCCAGTGGTTTCCGGGTAGTGCTGAACACCGGCCCTGACTCCGGACAGGAAGTTTTCCATGTTCATTTTCACCTGCTCGGCGGCCGCCAACTGGGCTGGCCACCTGGATAAGAAATGGCTTATCTTATTGACGGAAACAACCTGATGGGGCAGGACGACCCCTATTTCAAACTTGACCTCAACAACCGCAGCCGTTTAATCAGCCGGTTGCTGCTTTTTCAGAAAAAAACGCGCTGCCGTATCTACCTGGTCTTTGACGGCCGGCCACCCCTGGAAGAACCCATCATCAGGTTAAACCCAAAATTCACCGTCCTTTTTCCTGAGCCAGGGCAATCAGCTGACCAATTGATTGCCGCCCTGCTGGACTGGAAAAAAGACCGGCGCTATTTCACGGTGGTCAGCTCTGACCGCGGGGTGCGTGAATTGGCCAGAGCCAGAGGGGCCAGGAACCTGACCAGTCAGGATTTTCTCCAGGAGCTGAAACAGACTCTGAAAATTTTCAAAAAAGAACGCGAACTGGAAAAAGAAGAAGAGCACACTTCTCCTCTGGAAGTGTCTCTCTGGAGTGATATTTTTTCCAAACGATGAGAAGACCTAAAGATTTTTCTATCATCGGAGCCGGCAGGGTAGGAACGGCTCTGGCTGTGGCCCTGGCGGCCCGGAACTGGAAGCTGAAAGTAATCGCGGATGCCGTGCCGGAAAAAGCCAGGCGCCTTAAGAAAATGGTTGGCCAGGGACGGGCCACTACTGAGGCTCAGCAGGCCGTGCGCCAGGCAGAACTGATTTTCCTCTGCGTTCCGGATTCTCAAATAGAAAAAGTAGCCAGCCAGATAGCTAAAGAAGAAGTGAAAAACAAGTATTTTTTCCACACCAGCGGAGCCCTTTCTTCCAGCTTGCTCGCCCCTTTAAAAGAAAAAGGGGCCCGGGTCGGCTCCTTCCACCCGGTGCAGACTTTTGCTACGGAAACACCGGAAAAAGACCTTTTCCGGGGTATTTTCATCGGCCTGGAAGGTCAGCCAGAAGCGGTCCGGCTTGGACTCAAGATAGCCCGAACCCTCAGAAGTCAGGTTATTTTGCTTTCTCCAGAAGACAAGCCCGCCTATCATCTGGCCTGCTCCATCTCCTCTAATTTCCTGGTGGTGCTTCTGTCCGAAATAAAGGACATCATGGAATCAATCAGCCTGGATGAAAAAACGACCTTAGAACTGCTGACTCCACTTCTTAAGAAAACTTTACACAATGTCAAAAAACTTGGCGTGGAAGAAAGCCTGACCGGCCCGGTGGTGCGCGGAGATGCGGAAACCGTGAAAAAACATCTGGAAATTACGGCCCGCTTTCCCGGGCTTGACCGCATTTACCGAGCCATGGCTCTGGAAGCGTTAAAAATTGCTGAAAAGCGGGGGCTGAAAGAAAACAGTCTTAAAGCATTGAAGCGTCTGCTGGAATGAAAATAACTTCTTCTTCCAGCTCCAGGTTAAACTTCCGCTTGACTCTCTCTTTTAATTCGGCCGCCAGGGTCATAATTTCCCGGGCCGTGGCCTGACCCAGGTTAATTATAAAATTACAATGCCCGGGGAAAACCCCAGCCTGACCCA
>JBBIRN010000066.1:0-1425 GCA_037441785.1 Candidatus Aminicenantota bacterium
TCTTCTGCTGTTTACGGCGATGACCAGATTTTCCCCAAGAAAGAAGGTCACGAGGGAAAGCCTCTTTCTCCCTATGCCGCCCAGAAGTTAGCCTCAGAAAAATACCTCCAGGTTTTCAGCCAGCTTTATAATTTTAACGCCGTTTGCCTGCGCTATTTTAACGTCTTTGGTCCGCGCCAGGACCCCCATTCCCAGTACGCCGCTGTCATTCCCATTTTTATTACCAGGGTGCTTAACGGCCAGCCGCCGGTGATTTATGGAGATGGTCAGCAATCGCGGGATTTTATTTATGTGAGTAACGTGGTCAAAGCCAATTTGTTAGCAGCCGAAGCAGAAAAATTCCGGGGAGAAGCGTTTAACATCGGCTCTTCTGAAAGGGTCACCATCAACCAGCTGGCTCAGCTGATTACAGGTCGCTTGAACCCCCATCTTAAACCTGTTTACGAAGCCCCGCGACCTGGAGATATCAAGGAATCTTACGCCGATACCAGCCGGGCCCGGGACCTGCTTGGTTTTGAACCAGAAGTTGATTTTTTAAAGGGACTGGAACTGACCATAGAGTGATACAGAAAACAGAATAAACAGCTGTAGGGCCTGGCGACTAACAAATTCTGAGGAGCAATTCGGAAGTAAGTGGCTCCAGAAGCCTGTACCCGCCAGAACTGGTGCGCAGCAAGGCTTCTCCTTTTTTGCCTATCCGGTCCTGAACTTCACCGATGATGGCCGCCTTTTTCCCCAGGGGATGTCTTTTTATCATCTTGAGGATGATTTCAGCCTTTTGCTCAGGAACAACGAGCAGAGCCCGACCTTCGCAGGCCAGGTAAAGCGGGTCAATGCCCAGGATTTCCACAGCTCCCTGGAGAGGTCTGGAATAGGGAATTTTTTCTTCCTCTACCAGGACAGGGTAGTTTACGTTTTCGGCCAGCTCCGCCAGAACAGTGGCCAGGCCTCCCCGGGTAATGTCCCGCATCCACAGCGCCCCTTTTTCCCAGGCCGGCAGAAGAAAAAGCAGCGGAGCGCAATCGCTTTTGACTTCTGAAATCAGGCGAAAGTCGTTACGGGCCAGCATGATGGCCAGGCCGTGTTCGCCGATGTTGCCGGTAACTATCAATTTATCGCCAGGCCTGGCTTTTTCCGGCTGGGGAAAACCTAGGAGCTGACCAAGGCCAGCAGTGTTGATGTAAATTTTGTCTCCCTGGCCCTTTGGTACCACTTTGGTGTCACCGGTGACAATTTTAACCCGGTTCTGCCGGGCGGTCTTTTTTATGGAAAGAAGAATTTTTTCCAGCCAGTCAAACTCCAGGCCTTCCTCAATTATCAGCGCCAGGGAGAGATAAAGCGGTCTGGCTCCAGAAACTACCAGGTCGTTAACTGTGCCGTTAACGCTTAACTCACCGATATCTCCGCCAGGGAAAAAAATGGGGT
>JBBIRN010000066.1:1453-10156 GCA_037441785.1 Candidatus Aminicenantota bacterium
AAGCCAGCCCTTCGGGCAAGAGAGCTGAATCGTGCAGCCGATTGAGGATGGGATTATTGAAGGTCGGAAGCAGCTTTTCGGCGATAAATTCTCTCATCAGCCGTCCGCCGCTTCCCATTTCCAGGCTTACTTTTTTCATGGTTAAAAACCCCGTGCAGAGTATTTAAATTCTATCAGGCAGGCTCCTTCGTAAGAAACCATACAGGGACCTTGCGGGCTGTCAGGGGTGCAGACTTTCTTGAACAGCGGGCACTGTTCTGGCCGGATTAGCCCCTTGAGCACATCCCCGCAACGGCAGGCCGTCCGGTGGGCAATTTTGATTTTTTTCAGGGGTTCAAGCTTCAGGTTAAACCGGTGAAGGGCGTCAAATTCAGCATATTCATCCTTTAACTTCAACCCGCTGCGCGGGATAACACCCAGGCCCCGCCAGTCAGCGTCGTACTCTTTCAACAATTCTTTCATGACTATCTGGGCCTGAGGGTTGCCTTCTTCGCTGACCACTCTTTTGTATTCGTTGGCCACTTCAGGCTGACCGCTTTTCACCTGCCTGACCACGGAGAGAAGAGCTAGGAGGATGTCAACCGGTTCAAACCCGGCTACGGCCCCGGGAAGCCCGTACTTTTCCGCCACAAAGCGGTATGGTCTGGTACCGATTATGGCGCTCACATGTCCGGGGTAGATAAAGCCATCAAGATGAATTTCGCCGGAGCTGATGATGGCTTCCAGGGCGGGCGGGATTAACCAGAGAGCGGAAAAAATAGAGTAGTTTTTTATCCCTTCCTGCCGGGCTTTTTTAACCGTATAGGCAATTGAAGGAATGGTAGTTTCAAAACCAGCACCAAAAAAAATTACTTGCTTGTCTTGATTACTCCGGGCGTAAGCCAGGGCTTCTTCCGGAGAGTAGACGATTTTCAGGCTGGAGGCCCGATGGGGAACCACAGTTTGCAGCGAGCCTTTCCTGGTTGGCACCCTGGTCATGTCGCCAAAAGTGCAGAGAATCAGGTCTTCCTGTTCGGTAATCAGGTCAATCATGGTTTCGTGGTAGTAGTCCGGAGTAATACAGACCGGGCAGCCGGGCCCGGAAATCATTTCTACGCCAGCATCCCGGAGAAGTGGTTTAAGCCCGAAACGGTGAAGAGTCATAGTGTGCGTGCCACAGACTTCCATGATTCTCAAAGGTGATTTGCTCGTCCGGGTTTCTTTTTTTAGAGTTGTAAGCAGCTGGCGGATGATTTTTCCCGACCGCCATAACTCAAAAGAGGGGGAAGATATTTGGCCAGGCATGATTATTCGGTGGAAGAAATTTTTTCCAGTTCTTTAAAGAGTTTAAGAGTTTTTTTGGCTTCTTTCTGGTCAAGGCGGGAGATGGCAAAGCCGGCATGGACAATTACCCAGTCGCCCACTTTTACCTCAGGCAGCAGGGAAAGGTTAGCCAGCACCGTGCTTCCCAGGTAATCAACTTTGCCCGTGCCGTCACCTTCAATGCTTATGAGTTTACCAGGTATTGCCAGACACATAAGACACCTCCTTTCTAAGATACCAGAAGCGTCAAGTTCTGTCCATCATCCGGAGCTTTTGACAATTTACCCGGGCCTACTTATAATGATTTTCATGTTTGATACCCTGGAAGGCTACATAAAACCGGGCAGCCCGGAAGAAAAGCTCGTGCAACAGATTGATTTTTCCAGGCTTCCAGTTCATGTGGCTATTATCATGGACGGTAATGGCCGTTGGGCTCGCCAGAGGAATCTTCCCCGCACCGAAGGTCATAAAGCCGGGACAGAATCAGTCAAAGAGGTGGTAGAAGCCAGTGCTCGTCTGGGTATCAAATACCTGACGCTTTATGCCTTTTCCCGAGAAAATTGGAAAAGACCGGAAGAAGAGGTTAATACCCTGTGGAAACTTCTGCATGATTATCTAACGGGACAAAAACAGGTCTTGCTGGAAAACGACCTCAAGCTTAAAGTTATCGGCGACAAGAAAGGCATACCATACCTCGTCCGGCGAGAGTTAAACGCCGTGGAAAGGCAAACCAGAAATAACCAGCGGATGACCCTTATTCTGGCTCTGAATTATGGCGGAAGGCAGGAAATACTGGAAGCCATGAAAAAACTTTTCAAGCGCAAAATTAAGCCTGATGAATTAAACGAGCAGATGTTTGCCCGTTATCTTGATACGGCGGGAATACCTGACCCGGACCTGATGATCCGGACGAGCGGAGAAATGCGCCTTTCTAATTTTTTGCTCTGGCAGTGTGCCTATACTGAGCTTTACATTACTCCAGTGCTCTGGCCTGATTTTCGGCGGGCAGACCTTTTTGAGCCATCATAGAATACCAGAGAAGGGAAAGACGTTTTGGTGGCTTGAAGTAAAAAAATAACAGGTGAGCAATAAGATGGAATTATGGAAAAGAACCAGAACAGCCTTTATTCTTATCGGTGCGCTTTTCTGTATCATTCAGTTTGCCCCAGTCTGGGTCTTCTTCCTGGTCCTGCAGCTGGTCATCCTGGGGGGCCTGATAGAGTTTTACCAGTTGAGCCAGCGCCGGCGGTTTTATCCGCAAAAGCTCCTCGGTTGTTTGTTTGCTTTGCTGGTGGGCGCTTCTTTTTATTTTGCCAGCTTTCCTCTGCTTTTAGCTTTTACCCTGATTACAATTATCACTTTCGTTTATTACGTCGTTGATACCAACAGTCTGGAAAAGCTGGCTCTTTTTCCTGGAAACTTCAGCCTGACGGTGGCTGGGGTGGTGTATGTCAGCCTGACCATGAACTTTCTCTACTGGATAAGGCGGGATTTTGGCGTCCTCTGGCTTTACCTTCTGTTTACGGTGATTTTTCTTGGAGACACAGGCGCTTTTCTCATTGGTAAAGCCATTGGAAAGCACAAGATGACCCCCATTGCCAGCCCGAACAAAACCTGGGAAGGGGCAATTGGGGGCCTGGTCTGGGCCGCTCTGGGCGGGCTGCTGGCCAGAAGCGTTCTTTTGCCCAAATTTCCCGTGCTGGAGGTCATGGCTTTAAGTGCGGTGGTTCACGCGGGGGCCCAGGTAGCGGACCCCTTGGAATCGCTCTTTAAGCGGGCAGCTGGGGTGAAAGATTCTTCCAACTTAATTCCCGGGCACGGTGGCATACTGGACCGGATTGACAGCTTTACCCTGGCGGCTCCGGTCTTCTATTATTTAATGAGGCTTTTACTTATAAAATAAGGTTTTTTTGAAAACCGTAGAAAAAAATGAAAAAGATAGCGGTCCTGGGAAGCACTGGTTCCATAGGCCAGAATACTCTGGAAGTAGTCCGTCGTTTCCCGGATAAGCTCAGAGTGGAGGTTCTGGCGGCCGGCCAGAATTTAAGTTTACTGAAGCAGCAGGTTGAAGAATTCCAGCCGAAAGCTGTAGCGGTAAAAGCTGAAGAGGATGCCCGGAAGCTCAGACAGGCGGTTAAAAAAACCGGCCTGAAGGTTTATGCCGGAGAAAAGGGCCTGGAGGAAGTGGTCTGTTTTCCAGAAATTGACCTGGTGGTTTCGGCCATAACCGGCGTGGCTGGCTTAAAACCCACACTAAAAGCCCTGGAACAGGGAATAGATGTGGCTCTGGCTAACAAAGAATCCATGGTGGTAGCTGGCCCATTTTTAAAAAAGGTAGCGGCCAAGAAGAGGGCCAGAATCATCCCCGTGGACAGCGAGCATTCTGGAATTTTTCAGTGCCTTAACGGACGTCCTTTAAAATCTGTCAGAAAAGTTTATCTTACTGCTTCCGGCGGTCCTTTCCTGCGGGTACCGATGGAAGAGCTGGCCCAAAAAAGTCAGGCTGAAGCTTTGGCTCATCCGCGCTGGAAAATGGGTAAAAAAGTCTCCATTGATTCAGCTACACTGATGAATAAAGGGCTGGAACTGATCGAAGCCAGGTTTCTGTTTGACCTCCGGCCAGAACAGCTTGATGTGCTGATCCATCCCCAGAGCATCGTCCATGCCGTGGTGGAATTCAGGGATGGTTCTTGCCTGGCCCAGCTGAGCCAGACGGACATGAAGATTCCCATTCAATATGCCCTGAGCTACCCGGAAAGATGGGAAGCTCCTGGGAATTTTCTCGACCTGAGTGAAGTTAAGAACCTGGAGTTTTTAAGGGTGGAAGAAGCAAGGTTTCCGCTGCTGGCTTTGGCCCGGCGAGCTCTGGAAATCGGTCTCAGCTTACCGGTAGTGCTTAACGCCGCCAATGAAGTGGCCGTGGAGGCTTTTCTGGAGGATAATATCTATTTCGGGCAGATTTATGAAGTGGTAGAATATTGCCTCCTGCGGCATAGTCCGCGAGAAATAAATACTCTGGATGAAGTCTTAGACATTGACCGGGAAACCAGAAAGATAGCCCGAGAATTTTTAAAAGGGAAGGTAAAAAATAGATGACTATTATCGGAACCATCGTTGCCTTTTTGATTGTTTTTGGAGTTCTGGTGTTTGTGCACGAGTTTGGCCATTTTTTCATGGCCAAGCTGGTTGGTGTCAGGGTGGAAGTTTTTTCCTTTGGATACGGGAAAAGGCTTTTTGGGATTAAAAAAGGTGAGACGGATTATCGGGTCAGCTTGCTCCCCTTGGGCGGATACGTGAAGCTTCTGGGCGAAGGTATGTTTGACCAGGACCGGCCCCTGACGCCTGACGATTTCATGGCCAAAACCCGCGGGGAAAGGTTTTTAATCCTGGTCATGGGATCACTGATGAACATCGTTCTGGCCGTTGTTCTGGTGGCCATCATCAACATGTCCGGGGTAACGGTCCCTGAATACCTGGAGCAGCCGCCGGTCATTGGCTGGGTTGACCCGGGCTCACCGGCTGAGAGAGCAGGCCTTCAGGTTGAGGACCTGATTTTGAAAATTAACAACCGGGCCGTAAAAACCTGGAATGATGTAGAAATCGCCGTGGGTTCAAAGCCAGAAAAATTGCTGACCGTAGAAATAAAGAGGGGAGAAGAAATTCTTCAGGTTCCGCTCAAGACTGAAAAAGTTACCAAGTATGAAATGGGTTATGCTGGCGTCCGGGCGAAAATTTTGACTCAAGTGATGATGGTCAATCCTGGCTCGCCGGCCGAAAAAGCCGGTCTTAAGCCCGGAGATGTCATCCTGGCCGTCAACGGTCAGCCGGTGTTTTTCTACCACTTTGTCAAGACCATTGAAAGTCATCCGGAAGAACCACTGGTTTTAACCGTAGAAAGACAGGGACAGAAGCTGGAATTAACGGTGGTGCCCAGGAAAGAAGGGAATGTGGGTAAAATTGGCATCCTGCAGGGACCAAGGTCTATTACCAGAAAATATTCGGTTCTGGGGGCCATCAGGCAAAGTCTAAAAGAAAATGCCCGCAACACCTTTTTGGTGATAAATTTTCTAAAAGACCTGTTTACCGGTCAGGCTTCTACCCGGCAGTTAGGCGGGCCGCTGGAAATTGCCAGCTTTTCTTATGCGGCCATGAAAATGGGTTTTATGGCCATGCTCAGCTGGATTGCCATCATCAGCCTGCAGCTTGGGATACTGAACCTTCTACCCATCCCTGTTTTTGACGGTGGCCAGATTTTTGTTTTGCTGATTGAAGGCATTATCAGAAGAGACCTCAGCCCGAAGATGAGAGAAATCTGGATGCAGATTGGTTTTGTCATCTTTATTTTCATCATCGTCTTTGTCATCTTAAACGATATTGTGAAAAGACTGCCGAGTGGCTGGAAAAGCCTCTTTCCGTTTTAGTGAATGAAGATGAAACAGGAATACAGTCCTTTTCCCCGCCGCCGGACGAGGCCAGTGCAAGTGGGTTCGGTGACCATCGGTGGCGGAGCCCCCATTGTGGTCCAGTCCATGACCAAGACCAGGACGGCTGATGTAAAAGCCACGGTCAGGCAGATAAAAAGGCTGGAAAAAGCTGGCTGTCAGATTATCCGGGTAGCTGTCCCCGGCCGGGAAGATGCCCTGGCCATCAGCGAAATCAAGAAGAAAATAAGCATACCCTTGATTGCCGATATTCATTTTGACCCGAACCTCGCTCTGTTAGCTTTAAAAGCTGGGGCTGATGGTCTGCGCCTTAACCCCGGGACGTTCGGCTCAAAGGTGCGCCTTAAAGAAGTGGTGGAAGCAGCCCGGGAAAGAAATGTGTCTATCAGGGTGGGGGTAAACTCCGGCTCTCTGGAAAAGGACTTACTGAAAAAGTACGGTCAAGTCACGGCCGAAGCTCTGGTGGAAAGCGCTCTGCGGCAGGTTGAACTTCTGGAAGAGCTCGATTTTTATGAAATAAAAATTTCTATCAAAGCCTCTGATATCCAGAGGACTCTGGCTGCTTATCGACTGCTGGCGGAAAAGGTTGATTATCCTTTTCATGCCGGTATAACCGAAGCTGGCCCGCTGCTTAAAGGCAGTGTCAAATCAGCGGCTGGCTTAGCTCTGTTAATCCAGGAAGGACTGGCTGACACCATCAGGGTCTCTCTGACGGCTCCACCAGAGAAAGAAGTGGAAGTGGCTTACGAAATTTTAAGAAGCTTGGGATTTCCGGTGCCCGGGATAAATTTTATTTCCTGCCCGGGATGTGGAAGAACAGAAGTTGACCTGAGGAAAATAGCCACGGCGGTGGAAAGAAGGCTGGCTTCAGTCAGAGCTAACCTGAGCGTGGCCGTCATGGGCTGTCCGGTAAACGGCCCGGGTGAAGCCAGGGAAGCTGATGTGGGTGTTGCCTGCGGGCGGGGTGCCGGCGTTCTGTTTAAAAAGGGAAAGATATGGAAAAAGGTTTCGGAAAACGAAATCATTGAGACCCTGGTCAAAGAAGTCTTGAAAATGGCAGAAGAGAAATAGTCTGGGCAGGGGAAGTTTTTAATGAAAAATTCAGGAAAAAATAAAGGTTTCAAAACCCGTGCCCTGACACCAGCTCTGGGAAGAAAATACCAGAGACTTAAGAAAATTCTGGAAGACATGGGCAGCGGACTGGTGGCCGTTTCCGGGGGAGTGGACAGCAGTTTGTTGCTGGCTGTGGCCAAAGAGGTCCTGGGAGAGAAGGTGAGAGCAGTTATTTTCACCGGTCCCCTCTTCCCAGAGGAAGAGATCAAAAGGGCAGAAAGTCTTGGCCGACGTTTAAAAGTAAAGTATGAAAAACTTTCTTCTGATTACTGGCAGGCCGAGGAGTTCAGGAAGAATGAGCCCGAGCGCTGCTACTACTGCAAGCTGGCTATGTTTTCCAGGCTTAAAGCTCTGGCCAGAGAATACGGACTGGCCTGGGTGATGGAAGGTTCCAACCTGGATGATGACCTTGATTACCGGCCGGGTAAAAAAGCTCTTAGTCAGCTGGGCATTCGTTCTCCTCTTCATGAAGCCGGTTTCCGGAAAAAGGACATCAGAGAGCTGGCCAGGTTTCTGGGATTGCCCAACTGGCAGGCACCATCGCGAGCCTGCCTGGCTTCCAGAATTCCCTACTACCAGACGATTGAACTGGACAGGTTAGTTAGAATAGCAGAGGCCGAAAAATTCCTCTATCAGGCTGGTTTCACCCAGGTCCGGGTCAGAGACCATGGGGAGATGGCCAGGGTTGAAATCTTACCAGAAGAATTTAATAAATTTATCTCTGGAACCTTGAAAAACCAGATTTCCAGGCGGTTACATCGGTTGGGCTGGAAATTCGTGGCCCTGGACCTGGACGGATACCGCACCGGAAGCCTGAACCCGCTCCTTAGCCAGAAGAAAAAGACCTGATTACTCCACTAAGCTCAGCGGTTTTTCACCCCGCAGACCGCGCAGCAGGTTTTCTACGGCCAGAAAACACATCTTCGTTCTTGTTTCGTAGGTAGCGCTTCCGATATGAGGCAGCAGGACCACGTTTTTTAACTTAAGAAGACGCGGGTCAATCTCCGGTTCATGCTCGTAGACATCTAGCCCGGCTCCCCAGAGCTGGCCGTTTTCTAGGGCCTCAACCAGAGCTTTTTCCTCCACGATAGGTCCCCGGGCGACGTTTATCAACACGGCCGTTTTTTTCATTAGTCGGAATTTTTCAGCCGAGATGAGGTGATAAGTATGCGGGTTGAGCGAAGCATGAATGGATATGATGTCCGCTTCAGCCAGGAGTTCGTCCAGTTCCCGGTAGCTGGCCTGAATTTGTTTTTCTTCTTCCAGGGACAGGCGGTTTGGGTCGTGGTAGATGAGGTTAAGGCCAAAGGCTCTGGCCCTTCTGGCTACCGCCCGGCCGATTCGGCCAAAGCCGATTAAGCCCAGAGTCTTTCCCCCCAGCTCCTGGCCCAGAAAAAGGTCAATTTTCCAGCCGCGGAAAAGCTTCTGACGGCAGAATTCATCTGCTTCCACAATTCGTCTGGTGACGGCCAGGATTAAAGCCATGGTCAAGTCCGCCGTGGCTTCGGTCAGCACCTCGGGTGTGTTGGTGACCAGGATGCCTTTGCTCCTGGCATACGCTAAGTCAATGTTATTCACCCCCACAGCACAGTTGGAGATAATCTTCAACCTGGGGGCCGCGTCAATTACTTCCCGGTCCACTGGATCGGTCAAGAAGCAGAGAAGGCCATCTTTATCAGGTATTTTGGCCACGAGTTCTTCTTTTGGTAGAAGCATGTCTTCGGTGGCCAGTTCCAAGTCAACCTGAGTGGCCAGGTAATCCATGGCTTCTTTTAGCAGCGGGTGAGTGAGAAGAACTTTTGGTTTCATAACTCCCTCCTGCAGGAAAATCAGAGAAGTGGTTTAT
>JBBIRN010000067.1:0-10135 GCA_037441785.1 Candidatus Aminicenantota bacterium
GGTACTTGCCGCTTTTAACCGGAGTAGAAATTTCTGTTCCGGCCACCAAAACTTTTTTAAACCAGGTTTTAATCTTCCTGGAACTGGCCAACAGAATCGCCGGTTTTAATAAGCGCCGACGCCCCCTGCCGGCCAGAAAGATAAGAGAGCTGCCAGGTCTTATCAAAACTACCATTGACCGGGCCGCGGCTGATTTACCTCAACTGGCCAGAATACTTAAAAATAAAAACTACTTACATTTCCTCGGGCATGGTATATCCTACGGAGCCTGCCTGGAGGCAGCCCTGAAATTTAAAGAAATCACTTACATTCCCTGCGAAGCCATGTATTCCTCAGAATTTAAACATGGGCCGCTGGCGGTGATTTCTCCTGAGGACTGGGTGGTTTTTATCAGCACCGGACAGGATGCTCGTATGACCATTTCTCACCTTAATGAAATTGCCTGCCGTCAGGGAAAAGTGGCTTTGCTCGGGCCGGCTGATGAAGCTTTCAGGTTAAATGCTGATTTTCTGTTTGAAATTCCTTCAGATGATTATTATTTAAACCCGATTCTTGCGGCTGTAGCCAGTCAGGTCCTGGCTTACCTGGTCAGCCAGGAATTGGGTCTGGACCCGGACCAGCCCCGAAATATAAGTAAAACACTGACCGTTGATTGAGCTCTTTTTTGGGCCTGTCAGAGAAAAATAAAGCCGGCTTAGTTCTGCTTTGAGGTCTTTTGTTTCGCAGGTGGACCAAAACCACCGCCACCCGGGGTTTCAATCCTCAGCACGTCTCCGGCTTTTAACTTGAGGTTGACTTTAGACCCCAGGATTATTTTTTTCCCACCGGAGAAAAGAAGGTTCAGGCCTTTTTGCCCGGGCTTTCCGCCGTTCAGTCCGTAGGGAGGAAACCTTCTTCGGTCGGAAATAATGGTCAGGTTAACTGGCACCAGAAACTGATATTCTCTGATAAGGCCGTCTCCTCCTCGCTTTTGACCTTTGCCTCCGGAATTTTTTCTGATGGCATAGCGGGTAATCTTAACTGGAAGGTAATTTTCCAGGGCTTCGACGGGTGTGTTTAAGGAATTGGTCATGTGACAGTGAACAGCACTCAGGCCATCAGCTTCGGCTGAGGCGCCCAGGCCCCCACCGATGGTTTCGTAGTAGGCAAAATTAGCCTCTCGGCCAGGATGGTAACCACCAAAGGCGATGTTGTTCATCGTGCCCTGGCTGGCAGCCGGAATTTTTCCCGGCAGGGCCCTGGAGAGGGCTCCCAGCAGAACATCAACCAGGCGCTGAGAAGTTTCCACGTTGCCGCCGGCCAGAGCAGCCGGGAAAGTGGCGTTAACCACTGACCCTTCCGGGGCGATGATGCGAATAGGACGCATAAGACCCGTGTTAAAAGGAATATCCTGGTCAATAAGAGAGCGAAAGACATAAAGAACAGCCGAATAGGTAACAGCATAATTGGCGTTGATAGAACCTTCTACCTGAGGAGAAGAACCGCTGAAATCCACCCAGGCCTGTTCACCTTCAATGGTAATCTTAACCCTGATTTTCACTGGCTTTGTGCTCACCCCGTCATCATCCAGATAATCTTCAAATTCGTACTCTCCATCGGGGATTTCTTTGATGGTTTTTCTCAGGGTTATTTCCGTGTAATTTTGAATCTGTTCAGCGTAAGTGGTTAATTTTTCCAGTCCGTATTTCTCAATCATTTCCTTGAGTCTTTTTGCTCCGCGGACGTTGGCTGCAATCTGGGCCAGCAAATCACCGCGTCTTTCTTCAGGCGTCCGAACGTTAGCCAGGAATAGCTTGAGCGCTTCTTCGTTAAGTTTGCCCTGTCTGTAAATTTTCAGCGGGGGAATAATCACACCTTCCTGAAAAATCTCAATGGCCAGAGGCATAGAGCCCGGTGTCATCCCGCCGACATCAGAGTGGTGGGCGCGGTTGGCCACGAAGAAGCAGAGGTTTTTCTGGATAAAAATCGGTTGAATACAGGTTAGGTCTGGCAGATGGGTTCCGCCTTTGTAGGGGTCGTTTAGAATGACCACATCCCCCGGTGAGAATTCCACTGCTTTCAGAGCGGCCTGAACAGAAAGAGGCATAGCCCCCAGGTGGACAGGAATGTGCGACCCCTGAGCAAAGGTTTCACCCAACCTGGTAAACAGGGCGCAGGAAAAGTCTCGTCTTTCTTTGATGTTAGGAGACAGTGAAGTTCGCTGCAGGACCGCGGCCATTTCTTCAGTAATGGAGGTAAACAGGTTGTTGAAAAGTTCCAGTTCTATAGGGTCAAATTTAACCATTGTCTTTTACCTTCTCAATAATCAGGTTAAGATAAGGGTCAACCAGGGCTTCATAGCCCGGTGGTAAAAAAGTAGTAGACTGCTGGTCAATAATCAGTGCTGGACCGG
This sequence comes from Candidatus Aminicenantota bacterium, assembly GCA_037441785.1. GTDB lineage: Bacteria > Acidobacteriota > Aminicenantia > Aminicenantales > Saccharicenantaceae > Saccharicenans. Next base: position 2,393 of record JBBIRN010000067.1, read on the forward strand.
GGACTCTGTTACCGGCTAAAAGTTTCTCCCGGTCATAGACCGCTGCTCTGGTTTTTCCTTCTTTAAGGTATAACCACTGCTCCTGCAAACGAGCCTGGTCTGGAAGGGCAGAAACCGGTTCAGCTTTTTCCAGTTTTATTTTTTGCGCCCGGGCGACTGCTTTTAACCTGAGGTTGACGATTTCCACCGGCCGGTTTAGATGCTGGTAGGAAAACAACCGGCGATGCTGCCGTTCAAAATCATGGAGAAAGCTGTAAGCGTTGAAAGGATTCGGCTGATAGGGGACAGTAAGTTCATAGGATTGCCCAGGTACCTTAAATCCAGGTATCTTTCAAACCTGATTTTATGCTCAGAAAAGCCCTCAGCGGCCATTTCCTGCCGGGCTTTTTTCTCCAGTTCGGCGAACATGTTCTCCAGCTCTTCTGGCCTGGTTTTCTGGGCTAACTGGATAAATGACCGGGAATAGTCCTTAACTGCATCTGCCATAAGCAGACCAAAAGCCGAAAGGACACCCGCCAGTCTGGGGACTATTACTCGAGGTATTTTCAGATGTTCGGCTATCTGGACCGCGTGCAGACCGCCCGCACCCCCAAAAGAAACCAGGGAGAAAAATCTAGTATCGTAACCCCTTTCCACGGAGATAACCCGGATGGCTTTTTCCATGCTGGCGTTGGCGATATCAACAACTCCCAGGGCTGTTTCTATGATATCACGGCCGATTTTCCGGGCGATTTTTTCCAGTGCCCGGTGGCTCCTCTCAGGATAGATTTTCATCCGGCCACCCAGAAAGTAGTCTGGAGTGAGGCGCCCAAGAACGAGGTTGGCATCAGTCACGGCTGGTATCAAATCGTTTCCGTAACAGGCGGGACCCGGGCTGGCTCCCACACTCTGCGGCCCAACTCTGAGCAGGCCACCCTGGTCCACATAAACTATTGAACCGCCGCCGGCTCCGACCGAATGGACATCCACCATGGGTAATCGGAGAGTGTAGTCGCCGATTTTATTTTCCAGAGAACGCTTGATCTGCCCGCTGATAAGGGAAACATCGGTAGAGGTGCCACCCATATCAAAGCTGATGATGTTCTTAAAACCAGAAAGCTTGCTGAGATACCAGGCTCCCAGCACTCCACCGGCAGGACCGGAAAGAATGGTTCGGATGGGTTCCTGTCGGGCCCGGCCCGCAGAAATGTAACCTTCGTTTGATTGCATTATCTTCAGGTTGGTGCCCAGAAGCCTTTCCTCCAGCTTTTTGAGATAACCATCCATGACTGGCATCAGGAAGGCATTGATAACCGTGGTTGAGGTTCTCTCATACTCGCGGTACTCGGGCATCAGGCTGGATGAGGTGGTTACTTTTAGCCCGGCCTGTCCTAACTTCTTTTCCACCTGCTGTTCGTGTTCTGGGTTGCGGTAGGAGTGTAAAAAACAAACGGCTACGGCTTCCACGCCCTCTTTTTTTAAATTTTTTATTATCCTGTCCAGCTCTTCGTAATTGACAGGAATTTCCACCTGGCCGCTGGCCAGCATCCTTTCGGTCAAACCAAAACAAAGAGAAGGGGACAGTAAAGGCTGACGGCTTTCTCCACTTAAGCGGTAGAGTTCTTTTCTGGTTTGCCGGCCGATGAAAAACACATCTTCAAACCCTTTAGTGGTAATTAAGGCTATCTTTCCACCCTTTTTTTCCAGCAGAGCGTTAGTTCCCACCGTGGTGCCGTGGATGATTAGATGACTCCGGCCGTCAAGCCGGTCTTTAATAGCCTCAAACACGGCTGCGGAAGGGTCCTGAGGGGTGGAGGGAACTTTTCTAACCTCAAGACTCTTTCCGTCATAAATGACCACGTCAGTGAAGGTGCCACCAGAATCAACACCAATCCTTAAAACGTTTGTGTTCCTGCTTTTTTTCATTCTTTAAATCTCTATTTTTTACTTAAACAGAAAAATAGATTTATAAAATCAGGTGGGAAATTGTCAAGCAAAAAAATCAACGGCAGGTAGAGCAACTGGAAGAGGAACAGGAAGAACAGCCCCCAGAATTTTTCAGGCGGCTGGCACCACCACCGATGCCAAAAGCGGAAATGAGCTTTTTCACTTCTGAACTCTGACACTTCGGGCAGGTTATCTTGGCTTCCTTTCCGGGCAAAACAACATACTCAAACTTGTGCTGGCATTTTAAACAGATGTACTCATAGATGGGCATTTCACTTCTCTCCTCAATTAATTATAGCGCAATTTTAAAAATCAGGTTAGAGCCTTTAACTTATTAAAGGCTTTAGCTAATTTTTTGAATGCCTATTCTTCTTCAGATGGGTTTAACTTGAGCTGGAGCTATGGCGATGACTTCAATTTCTATTTTCACATCCCGGGGTAATCTGGCCACCTGGAAAGCAGCCCGAGCTGGATAAGGTTCAGGAAAGTACTGAGCATACACGGCATTCATCCGGGCAAAATCATTCATATCAGCCAGGTAAACGGTGGCTTTGACCACTTCGGCCAGGGAAGAACCGGCTTCTTCCAAGATGGCCTTAATGTTTTTTAGCACCTGATGAGCCTGCTCCTCAACTGTGGTCCCGACAATTTCTCCCTTTTCCGGGTCAATAGGTATCTGACCGGAAACAAAGATAAAGCCGTTAGCCATAATGGCCTGAGAATAGGGGCCAATGGCTTTTGGGGCTTTAGGAGTATTTATAGCCTTTTTCATGTTTATCCTCCCTTGTTTAGCTCGGGCAAGAGCCTGCTTGAAGAAAGCCGGAATCAGGCCTAACCAGAGCAAAAAGTTACGTCTTTTCATCTTACCTTAAGCTCAGGTCAACTTGGTCAGGGTTTCAACCAGAAAAGTCCAGAATTTTTCCACTGAAGGAATGTTAACCTGTTCGTCAGGCGAATGCGGATACCTGATGGTTGGACCAAAGGAAATCATATCCATTCCCGAATATTTTTCTCCAATTATGCCGCATTCTAAACCGGCATGGACCGCTTTTATCTCTGGTTCTTTCTGGAAAAGCTCCTGGTAAATTTTAACCATCTTTTGCAGTAAAGGCGATTGCAGGTTCGGGGTCCAGGCCGGGTAACCTTCCGGTTGCACCACCCTGGCTCCGGACAGCTGGCCGGCAGCTCGTATGGTCAGCCGCACTGCTTCCAGGGCTGACAGGATAGAACTTCTGGTGTTGCAGATAATCCTGGCTTCCTTTTCTGCCGTGTTGACGATGGCCAGGTTGCTGGAGGTTTCTACCAGGCCGGCAATTTCTGGGTGCATGGAAACCACTCCATGGGGCAGAACCAAAATCAGGTTCAATAACTTTTCTGCCGCCTCTCCGGTCAGCGGGAAACCTGCTTCTGCAGATTTTTTAATTTCCAGAGCCAGGTCCGGCTCCGTTACTTTATACTCAAATTTGACGGCTTCAAAGGCTTTCTTTATAAACCGGGTAAGGTTATTTTGCTGACTGGCTGGAATGGCCAGGGTAGCCCAGGCTTCTCTGGGAATGGCGTTTCTCTTGCTGCCACCGTTGAAGCTTACCACTTCAAACTTAAATTTTTCCCGGGCCTGAGTCAGTAGCCGGGCCAGCAGCTTGAGAGCGTTTCCCCGTCCGAGGTTGATGTCAAGCCCGGAGTGTCCGCCTTTCAGGCCGCTTATTTTTACCATGGTCAGGTCTTTAGCTTTTTTCTTTTTTCTTTCCAGAGGCAGGCTGATTTCTGAATCTGCACCACCGGCACAACCAATAGTAAAGGTCCCTTCATCTTCGCTGTCCAGGTTAAGCAGATAGCGGCCACGAAGCATGTTTTTGCCCAGGTTAAAAGCTCCGGTTAGGCCGGTTTCTTCATCAACCGTGAACAGACACTCCAGAGGGCCGTGGACCAGGCTCTTGTCTTCCAGGACAGCCAGGCAGGCAGCCACGCCAATCCCGTTATCAGCTCCGAGCGTGGTCCCGCGAGCTTTTACCCAATCGCCGTCCACATAAGCTTGAATCGGGTCCCGGTTGAAATCATGGGGGACATCAGAGTTCTTTTCGCAGACCATGTCTAAGTGGGCCTGAAGCACCACGCCTGGCGCATTCTCATAACCGGGAGAGGCCGGCTTGCGGACCACTACGTTGCCAACCTTGTCTTTCTGCCACTCCAGGTTCCAGGATTTAGCCAGATTGATGATGTGCTCAGCCAGAGCTTTTTCGTTGCCAGAGCCATGCGGTATGGCTAAAATTTCCTGGAAGTGTTTCCAGAGATTCTGAGGCTTTAGAGAAGATAATTGTTGGTTCATGTTTTACCTTCCTCGGTTGATTCTTTTGTTATAATATAATAAAAAAGAAAACTTCGTGCAAGGAAATTATCAGTGAAGAAACACCAGGTTCTGCTCTTTGGTCTGATTTTGCTTTTACTTCAGGCCTCTGCTCTGCCTGGCCTGACAGTGGAGCAGCCAAAGCTCCGAATTGTAACTACCATTTATCCTCTGACCGAAATAGTAAAGGGAATAGCAGGTGATAGGGGAGAGGTTTTCCAGCTGATTCCCACCGGTGCTGAGGTTCATGATTTCCAGCTTCGGCCCTCGGACGTGGCTCAACTGAGGCAGGCTGACCTTCTGGTGGCCGTGGGGCCGGCCTTAGAACCCTGGCTCCCCAAGATTGAGGCGGCTCTAGGCGGGAAAATCAGGCGCCAGGTTTATTTTTTTGATGAGCTAAAAAAACAGGGTTTCCCTGGACTGGTCGAACAGGACCCCCATCTATGGCTGGACTTAAAGGCAGATGAGTTACTGGCTGAAGCTTTGCTCAACCAGCTGGCTGAACTTGACCCGGAAGGCCGCCTTTATTACAGCGAACGGGGCCAGAAGCTCCAGGCAGAAATTTCGGCTCTTGACCGTGAATTTCAGGAGCAGCTTATGAACTGCCGCTCAAACCTTTTTATCGTGGCCGGTCATCAGGCTTTTGGTTACCTGGCCCGCCGCTACCACTTGCAACTTGTCTCTCTGGTGGGCGCCAACCCGGAAGCCCGTCCTGGGTTAAAGAAAATTCAGGAAATTATTGAGTTAATAAAAAAAGAAAAGGTCAGAGCCATTTTTTATGAGAGTTCGGTCACCCCTTATTATGCTCGCACGATAGCCGAAGAAACGGGTGTTGAGCTTTACCCTCTATCAACCGGCGTTCATCTCCGGCCAGAAGAAATTAAAAATAAAGTTGGATTTCTGACATTAATGAGAAAAAATTTAGAAACTATTAAAAAGGCTCTGGAATGTCCGCGGAGGAAGGAGTAATAATGACGGTCCAGGAAGAAATCATCAGGGTAAAAGAGGTGAGCTTTTACTACGATAGCATCCCTGCTCTGGAAGACATTAACCTGAGTGTTGTCCGGGGGGATTTCCTGGCCATCATCGGACCAAACGGCTCGGGTAAAACCACTCTTTTAAAACTTATGGTGGGGTTGCTGAAGCCAGCTTCTGGCCAGATCTTTCTTTTTGGTCAGGAAATAGAAAACTTTCGGGACTGGCACAGGATTGGCTACATCCAGCAGAAAGCCATTAATTTTGATCCCCATTTTCCCATATCTGTAGAAGAAGTCATCTCCTCCAGCCTTAATTCCAACCCGAAGATAAGAAATAAATTCAAGTCCAATCAAAAACAAAGAATCATGGACAGCCTGGCCACAGTAGGACTGGAGAAGCTGATAGACAGGCCGATTAACACTCTCTCCGGTGGGCAGCAGCAGCGGGTACTGATTGCTCGAGCTCTGGTCACTGAGCCAGAAATCCTCCTGCTGGATGAGCCCACCACGGGAGTGGACCTGAAAGCCCAGGAGGAATTTTACGACCTGCTGGGGCGACTGAACAGAGAATATCATCTGACCATTGTTCTGGTGACCCATGATTTTGGTATAGTGAACCGGCACGTGAATAAGGTCGCCTGCCTGAATCAAAAGCTCGTTTATCATGGCCAGCACGAAGAATTCTGTAGTTCTTCCGTGGTGCAGGAATTTTTAAAGGGCGGACATCATCTGGTTTCTCACCGACATTGAGGTAAAAAGGATTTTTTAACATGACTGAGCTTCTGGCTTCTGGAATTTTTTGGCGGGCCCTGGTGGCCGGGCTTTTTCTGGCTCTGGCCTGTGGCCTTCTGGGAGTGTTTCTGGTCTTGAGAAAAGAAGCCATGATTGGCCACGGGCTCTCCCATGTAGCCTTTTCTGGTCTGGCTCTGGGGTTTCTTCTCAATTTTATGCCTTTGGCTGTTTCACTGGCGGTTTGTCTGCTGGGAGCCATCCTGATTCTGGAAATCAGAGAACACGGCAGTCTTTATGGCGATACCGCCCTGGGCATCATCAGCAGCGCCGGACTGGCTCTTGGTATTTTGTTGGTGTCTATGAAAAGGGGGTTTGGCGTGGAGCTGATGAGTTTTCTGTTCGGCGACATCCTGGCCATCAGCCCGGGCGAAGTCTGGTTTTCAGCCGTTTTAGCCCTGGTAGTGGTCATTCTTCTGAGAATTAACTACCACGCCCTTATCTTCATGACTTTTGACCGGGAAACGGCCCTAGTTTCTGGTGTCAGAGTTAAACAACTGGACCGGATGATGGTTCTGCTCACCGCTATGACCGTGGTTCTGGGCCTGAAGCTGGTGGGGATTCTGCTGGTCTCTGCTCTTTTGGTCATACCGGCTTCAGCCGCTCTTCAGGTAGCCCCCAATTTCAAAAAAACACTCCTGTCCTCAACTCTTTTCAGTTTTATTTCAATTATTTCTGGCATTTTTTTATCGTACTGGCTGGATACCCCGGCCGCGGCCATGATTGTTTTTGTTTCCCTGGTGCTGTTTGCGGGCGCTTTAACGGGCAAAAAGAAAAAAATGAGCTTTTAACCCGGTAAGTATTTTTCCATGAGTTTCTCCACCTGCTGAACTTTTTTCTCCAGCTTGGTCCTCAATTTTTCGGCTGCCGCCAGAGTTTGTTTTTTGAACTTCTCATCTTTGATGTTTGGTAAATTTATCTTCACGTTGTAATAAGCACCCAGACCACAGGTTCTAGCAGCCAGAGCCGCTACTCCGGCATCGCTGACCGAGTTTTTATTGCCATAAGTCACTGCTTCCTGGGCCAGTTCCACCAGCTCCAGAGACTTTTCCAGCACCGAGAGGGGAACGAGGGTCGCTTCTTTGTTGGCCTGTTCTATGGCCGCTTCCCGGGCTTTGACCTGTTCATCGGTTGCTTTGGGCAGCCTGAAAGCTTCCATGACTCTGTTAAAGGCTTTGGTATCCTGGTCAACAGCCTGCAAGAGCTCATCTTTTAATTTCTGGGCCCGAACGGCCAGGTCTTTCATACGGTCATAAGCCTCTTCGTAGCCCTTTTTCCCCACCGTCAGGTTAGCTACCATGGAGGACAGAGCCGCTGACAGGCTGCCGCACATGGCGGCCACACTGCCTCCGCCAGGAGCTGGAGAATCCATGGATAGTTCGTCAACAAATTCATCTACTCTCATCCTGATTAAAGATTTGGGGTCAGGTGGTATCTGGTATTCAATGATTTTTTTCATAGGGTCAAAAGGCACGATATCTCCCAGGCCCAGGGAACGGACCGCTATCCTGATTAATTCTTTTTCCGGGACACCGGCACTTTTGCCCTGTTTTTCCAGATAATACCTTCCGGCCATCAACAAAGCTTCTTTGGGAATCAGGCCAACCAGCTCACTGCCCGTAACCCGAACGCCAAATTTTTCCGCCAGACGACAGGCCTCATCAAAGACCACATGCGGCGGAGTTATTTTGTAATTGGTAAAATTAA
>JBBIRN010000068.1:0-5374 GCA_037441785.1 Candidatus Aminicenantota bacterium
CTGCATTACCCAGTGTTTTTACATTATCATCACAGATTTGATAACCAAGCCCTCTTGAACCAGTGTGTATCATAACAGTTATCTGACCGGTTTCATAGATTCCCATAATTTTTGCTGCTTCCATCATAACCATTCCGGCTACTCTGGCCAGCCTGTCCAAGGCCCCCATTTTCCAGACCATAGCCAGACAGTTTGGCATGGGCATGCCTCTCTACAACCTGCTTTACGTGGCGGCCATCATTTTCTTCACTTATTTCTATGTTTCCATCATTTTCAACCCCAATGATGTGGCGGATAATTTGAGAAAGTACGGCGGTTTCATCCCTGGTATCAGACCAGGTAAAAATACCGCTGACTACATAGATGAGGTTCTGAGCAGGATAACGCTGGTAGGAGCCATTTATCTTGCGGCCATCGCTATTCTGCCAGAGTTCCTGACCACAGGCTTTAAGGTGGGTGCCCTGCCCTGGATTGGGCCAAGCCTGGAAGCCGCTCTGCCGAAATGGTTTACCCAGGGTTTGAACGTAGACTTCTACTTCGGTGGTACTTCAATACTGATCGTGGTTGGGGTGGCCATGGATACCTTGCAGCAGATTGAGGCTCAGCTGGTGATGAGACACTATGACGGTTTTCTCAAGAGTGGACGTTTGCGCGGGAGAAGAGGATGAGGATTATTCTTCTGGGGCCGGCCGGTAGCGGCAAGGGAACGCAAGCAGATCTGATACAGAAGAAGTACGGGTTTCCCAAGATTTCTACTGGTGACCTGCTCCGTAAGGAAGTCCAGGAAAACAGCGAACTGGGTAAAAAGGTAGAAGAAATCATGAAAGCCGGGCAGCTGGTGAGTGACCAGATAGTGGTGGAGATGGTCAGGTTGAGGATTGCGGCCGATGACTGTCGCAAAGGGTATGTGCTTGATGGCTTCCCGCGAAACCTGAGCCAGGCGCTGCTTCTGGAAAAGATTGAAGAGCAAAGGCCAGAAACGGTTTTTGAAATAATGGTGACAGAAGAGGAAATTCTTAAGCGTTTATCTGGCCGGAGGGTTTGCCTTCAGTGCGGAGCTGTGTATAATATAAATAATAATAAGCCTAAAGTTGATGGTGTTTGCGACGTCTGTGGTTCTCCGCTGGTAATTCGTGAGGATGATAAGCCGGAAGTTATAAGAGAAAGATATAAAGTTTATCTGGAAACCATAAAGCCGCTGGTAGAGCATTACAGCCGGAAGAAGGTGCTTTTCCAAATAGACGGGCAGAACTCAGCCGAAGAAATTTTCCGGGTGGTCAGTTCTATAATTGACCGCAGACTGGATGAAGTTAACGGAGTACAAAAGGGCGCATGATTATACTGAAATCAGAAACTGAGATAGAGATGATGCGCAGAAGCAACAGAATTGTAGCCAGAGTTCTGTCCGAGCTGAAAAAAATGGTGAGGCCTGGAGTGAAGACTAAAGAACTTGATGCTTATGCGGAAATGAGAGCCAGGGAACTGGGCGCTGTCCCGGCCTTTAAGGGTTACCATGGCTATCCGGCCTCTCTGTGTGTTTCGGTTAATGAGGAAATAGTTCACGGTATTCCTTCAGACCGAGAACTGAAAGAAGGAGATATAGTCAGCCTGGATTTTGGCGTGGTGTATGAGGGCTTTTACGGCGATGCGGCCATAACTTTGCCGGTGGGAGAAGTTTCTGAAACCGCCAGGAAGCTGATTGAAGTAGCCGAGAGCTCTTTCTATCGCGGTCTAGAGCAAATGAAAGAAGGAAACAGACTGTCAGATATTTCGGCCGCCATCCAGGCAGAAGTGGAAAAACATGGGTTTTCGGTTATACGGGCTTTTGTGGGACATGGCATAGGCAGGAATCTTCATGAAGAGCCCCAGGTACCAAATTTCGGGCTACCGGGCCATGGGCCGAGGTTGAAAAAGGGCCTGACCCTGGCCATAGAACCGATGATTGCCGCAGGTCACTGGGAAGTGGAAGTGCTGGCTGATGGCTGGACGGCGGTAACCAGGGACCGGAGTTTGGCCGCCCATTACGAGCATACGGTGGCTTTGACAGACCACGGGGCGGAGATTCTTTCGGTGGCCGGAGCGGAAGCAGAGGAAACAGTAGCTTCAGGGAGAATGGTCAATGCCTAAGCAGGATGTCTTTGAAATTGAGGGAGTCGTGCTGGAAACTCTCCCCAATGCCATGTTTAAAGTGGAACTGGCCAACAAGCATGTAATCCTGGCTCATATCTCCGGCCGGATGAGAAAAAATTTTATCCGCATCCTGCCGGGAGATAGAGTGCTGGTGGAGATATCGCCTTATGATTTGACCAAAGGGCGAATCACTTACAGGTTCAAGTGAGGTGTAAGATGAAGGTCAGAGCATCTGTCAAGAAAATTTGCCGGAACTGTAAAATTGTCCGGAGGAAAGGGGTAGTCAGAGTCATCTGCTCTAACCCCAAACATAAACAAAGACAAGGATAAAAGAGGAGACCATGGCAAGAATAGCAGGTATCACATTACCACCTGAAAAAAGGATTGAAATCGGGTTAACCTACATCTACGGTATTGGCCGGTCTAAAGCCAACAAGATACTGGAAGAGGCCAAAATAGACAAGAACAAGAAGGTCAAAGAGCTAACCGAAGATGAGGTAAACAAGATCCGCCAGATCATCGAGAAGAGAGAGAAGATTGAGGGTGATTTGCGGAAAGAAGTGGCCATGAATATCAAGAGGTTGATTGACATCGGCTGCTACCGCGGGATGAGACACAAAAGAAATCTTCCGGTTAGGGGACAGAGGACCAGGACCAACGCCCGGACGAGAAAAGGACCACGTGGTCACACGATTAAGAAATTGAAAGAGAAGAAAGCTTAAATAAGGGAGAAGTGACATGCCCAAGGCCAAGACTAAAAAGAAAAAAGTTAAAAAGGAAGTTACCTACGGGGTGGCGCATATTCAATCCACCTTTAACAATACCATCATTACCATCACTGATCAGCAGGGTAACACCATCTGCTGGGCCAGTTCTGGCACCTCTGGTTTTAAGGGAGCCAGAAAAGGAACCCCTTTTGCTGCTCAGCTGGCGGCCAAAGAAGCGGCTAACAAAGCCAAGGAATATGGAGTGCGGTACGTTGATGTCCGGGTTAAGGGGCCAGGAGCCGGACGGGAATCGTCCATCAGGGCTCTGCAGGCCGCCGGTCTGGAGATTAAATCCATCCGGGACGTAACTCCAATTCCTCATAATGGTTGCCGGGTGAGAAGAAGGAGAAGAGTATAAGGTTTAAAGGAGACAAGATATGGCCAGATATCAAAAACCAGATTGTCGGTTGTGCCGAACGGAAAGAACCAAGCTTTTTCTTAAGGGTAATAAATGTCTGACAGATAAATGCCCTCTGGAAAGACGTCCGTTTGCTCCCGGTCAGCATGGCCGGATGAGAAAGAGAGTGCTGGGCTATGCCCTGCAGCTGCGGGAGAAACAGAAGCTGAAAAGATATTATTGTATGTCAGAAAGACAGTTCCGCCTGTTTTTCAAGAGAGCAGAGAAGCTTAAGGGTGTCACCGGTGAAAATTTGCTGATCATGCTGGAAAGAAGACTGGACAACGTGGTTTACATGATGGGTTTTGCCCTGTCTCGTTCCCATGCCCGTCAGATGATCACTCACGGACACGTCAAGGTTAATGATCGCAAGGTCACCATACCTTCTTACCTGGTCAAAGAAGGCGATGTCATAAGTTTTAAAGATAAAACGGCGCAGAACGAAAACTTCCGGGCGGTGGTGGAAGCCAACAAAAACAGGACAGTTCCTGGCTGGCTGCAGGTTGACTGGGATAATATGCAGGGACGCGTCGCCTCCATGCCGACCAGACAGGATATCACCATCCCGGTGGAAGAGCATCTGGTGGTTGAGCTTTATTCAAAATAAAAAGGAAGGATTGAAGGTTCTGATTGCCTTCCTTAAAAGGAGGAACCATGGCAGAACTTGGTTTCCAAAGACCAAGATATTTAGAATGTGATTATGAAACTTTAACCAATACCTATGGTCGGTTTCAAGCCCAGCCCTTTGAGCGAGGTTATGGCATAACCATCGGTAATTCCCTGAGAAGAATATTGCTTTCTTCCATCCCTGGCGCTGCCATAACCGCGGTTAGGATTTCCGGCGTGTTACATGAATTTTCCACCATCCCTGGTGTAAGGGAAGATGTAACCCATATTATCCTGAACCTTAAAACCATTCCCCTGAAGTTGAAAGTCAATGAACCCAGAAGGATGACTCTAAAAGTGGAAGGCCCGGCGGAAGTTAAGTCTGGAGACATAGTACATGATTCAGATGTGGAAATCCTGGACCCCAACATTCTGATTGCCACCCTTGATACTGACGGCAAGCTGGACATGGAAATGGTGGTGAAAAACAACCGCGGCTACATCACTGCTGACCAGAACCTGGACAGCGACCTGAGCGTGGATTTTATTCCTCTGGATTCTTCTCATTCGCCCATTCTGAAAGTGAATTATACGGTGGAGCCAGCCCGCGTGGGCAAGAGAATTGATTACGAAAGTCTGACGCTGGAAATTTGGACTAACGGGGCTATCAGGCCGACTGACGCCCTATCTCAGGCCGCCAAGCTCATGAGAGACCATCTGAGCATTTTCCTGAACATCGTGGATGAGCCATTGGAAAAAGAAGCCATGGTTCCCAAAAAGGAAATTCCTTATATGGATAAAGTGGAAACACTGGCCAATACCATTGACCATCTGGAACTTTCCGTGCGGGCAAATAACTGTCTTAGAGCGGCGGGCGTAACCTATGTCTATGAACTGGTCCAGAAAACTGAAGAAGAACTTCTCCGGACCAAGAACTTTGGCCGTAAATCGTTGATGGAAATAAAAGAAACTCTTAACAATCTGGGACTTGGCTTAAACCTTGAACTGCATCCTAAATTGATAGAGCAGGTTCAAGCAGCCATAAAACAGAGCAAGACAGATAAGGAGCTTGAAGCATGAGACACCAGGTCAAACGCTATCAATTAAGGAGAAATACAGCCCATAGACGGGCCTTGTTGAGAAATTTGGTTACCTCTCTTCTGGAGAAAGAAAGAATCCAGACCACTCTGGCCAAGGCAAAAGCGGCTAGACCAATTGCCGAAAAAATGATTACCTTAGGAAAAAGGGGAACGCTAGCAGCCAGACGTCAGGCTCTGGCCTACATAATTAAAGAATCAGTGGTGCAAAAGCTTTTTGAAGAGCTTGGTCCGAGGTTCAAGGAGAGGCCAGGGGGTTATACCAGAATCGTTAAACTCGGGCTTCGTTCCGGCGACGGTGCCCAGATGGCCATGCTGGAATTATTAGGCGCTGAGTACAAGAAAAAAGCCAAGAAAAAAGAAAAAAGTAAAGAAAA
>JBBIRN010000068.1:5442-10134 GCA_037441785.1 Candidatus Aminicenantota bacterium
AGCCTTTTTTATTGTGGAAGAAAAAGTGGCCAAGGTTATCTGGAGTCTTGGATATTATTTTCTCTCCAGTGAGCCTTTTCCTGTTGCCCAGGCTCAGGATGCTCTCTCGGTGAGTTTCTGATAACTTTTCTTCTCTAACTTTTTGTCTTTAGAATTTGTTATTCCAAAGATCGCTTACCTGATAACTTCTCTCTATTTTTCCTCCGGCGGACGACGGCCACCCTGGTAGAGCTTTTGCAAGTAGTCATCGTAGAGGCTGGAGATTTGCACCATCGGTTTTTCATGGGTGGTAGCGTGGATAAATTCTTTTTCACTGATCATCAAGCCTACGTGGGTGATGCGGCCCGGACGACCAAAAAACACCAGGTCTCCAGCTTTTTCCTGACCCCTGGGGACTTCCATAAGCCCGGACTTGGTGAATTGAATGTCAGCATCCCGTAATATTTCAACGCCGCTTAACCTGTAAATAAGCTGAGCAAAGCCAGAACAATCAATCCCCAGCGGGCTGGTACCTCCCCAGAGATAAGGTAGACCCAGAAAACGTTTAGCCAGCTGCACCATTTGCTCCGCAGAAAGCCTTGGCCTCTTGAAGGGAGCCTGTTTTATCTGACCGTCCCCAACCTGGATGTAGCCCTTACGCCCGCAGGGTAAAGTGACTTGGCCCCATCTTTCTTGGTATTCGCCCAGTTCCAGCACAGTGGAGATAGGGGCCATGGTCAATGGTTTCTGTTTGGTGACATCGGGCGTGGCGTAGATAAAAGCCATCAGGCTGGTTATTTCAATGACCTGCCCTTCTGAGGCGTAGAACTTTTCTTTTTCCCGGTAAAAACGAACGGCTTGTCCTTCTACCCAGCCCTGGTAGGTATCCTGTGTCTCTATGTAATACCAGGTATGGTTGTTTTTATCTTTTTCTGTTTTAAGAACTTTTACTGTTGTTCCCAGTAAAGCCTGGCTGACCACATCCACGGTGGCGTCTGGCCTGGAGTACATGTTTTCTACGGAATGAATTATGACCCCATATTTTGCAGTTTCCTGGGCGAGGAGTGAAAAACCAGAAACCACAAGCGCCAGGCTCAGAGCAAAAATTGCTTTTTTCATGCTCTTTCCTCCAGTATAATAATAACCTGTCATAATGATTATATAAAAACAGTCCCAAAAATAAATATTTTTTTTGGCCAGGAATGGAGAAGGAAAATGAAAAGAAAAGATTTTTTAGCCCTGACGGGCAGCTTATTGGCTGCTTCCACTTTTTCCCCGGGGACCATTATCTCCTCTCAGAAAAAAGAGATAAAAAATGGAAAAGTAAAAGTCAGTACCCAGATTTATGAACTTCATCTGCGGCAGGCCTGGACACTTTCCCGCGGCACCTGGACCACCAGGCGCAATGTTCTGGTCCGGCTGGAGAAAGATGGTATTGTTGGTTTTGGTGAGGCGGCTCCCATTCCCCGCTACCAGGAAAGTGCTGAAAGCAACCAGGAGTTTATAAAAAAAGCTCTGCCTATCCTGGAAAAAGACCTCTGGGCTTTTCAGGACCGCTGGCGGGAACTGGAACAACTGGACTCCGGTCAGAATGCGGCTAAAGCCGCTCTGGACCTGGCTATACTGGATTGGGTCTGTAAATCGTTGAAGGTACCACTTTATAAATTTCTTGGGCTGGACCAAAATAAGACTCTGGCCACTACTTTTTCCATCGGCATTGATGAGATACCCGTCATGCAAAAAACTGCTCAGCAAGCCAAGGATTTTCAGGTCCTTAAAATTAAAGTTGGTCTAAAAGATGATAAAAAAATTATTGAGGGGATAAGGGAAGTCACAGACCGTCCTTTGCGAGTTGATGCCAATGAGGGCTGGAAAACAAAAGAAGAAGCGCTGGAGATGATCAACTGGCTGGCAGATAAAGGTGTGGAATTTGTCGAGCAGCCCCTGCCGGCGGCCAACCTGGATGATTACCGCTGGCTAAAGGAAAGAGTAAAAATTCCCATCATCGCTGATGAAAGCGTTCATAAGAGCTGTGATGTCCCGGCTCTGGCTTCTGCCTTTCACGGCATAAATGTCAAGTTGATGAAATGCGGCGGTATACAGGAAGCCCTCAGGCTGGTGGCCGTGGCCCGGGCCTTTGGTTTAAAACTGATGATTGGCTGTATGATTGAAAGCTCGCTGGCCATTGCCGCTGCGGCAGCCCTGACTCCACTTTTTGACTACGCTGACCTGGACGGCAACTTATTAATTGACAACGACCCCTTTAAGGGTCTGAAGTTAGACAAAGACCGCTGGCTGCTGCCGGATAGGCCGGGGCTTGGGGTGGAACCAGTTATACCGGAATGGTAGTTCCGGGCTTTAACTTTCAGGCCGCCTGATAATCAATAAATGGATTCGGTGGTGAGTTCAGGCCCGGGCTTTGTGTCTTTCTTAAAAATTCTGGATTACCTTTTTTAATTGAATTTGCTAACCACCTATTTTTCCGAAATTATGCGGCCGTATTCTGAGGACCTTTCCAGCCGGTCAAAATGCTGAAAAACCAGCCGACCGATCTGTCTGATCAGGGCGTTACCATCGGTTTGAAGTGCTAAATAGGTGGTCATCACGCAGATGACGTAAGGATGTTTCTTTAACATGACCACCCCTGAGTCGCAGCGGACAGCTTCCAGTTCTCCTGGTTTATCAGCCACGACCACGCCTTCTGGTACAGCCTGCTGCAGGGGGCTATCTTTAGGAAGGGCCAGGATGGAAAAAAATTCCTTTTTATAAGTTTGCCCCAGGATGTTTTCCTTCCAGATTTTTTCCAGCAGGGTCATCATTTCCAGGGGAGTGGAGATGTTTTCCCGGCCGGCGAAAGCCGCTTTCAGGTCCATCATTTTTCTGTTCAGCTTTGTCTGCCTTAAGCCCAGAGAAATCAGGCGGTCGTTGATGGCTTTCATACCCACTTTATCAAGCAAAAGATTAGTGGCCGTGTTGTCGGAAAGAACGACCATTAAAACGCACAGGTCTTTTACAGAAATTTTCAAAGAAGGATTTCCCAGGTAAAAAAGAATTGTCCCGCCGCCTACTTTTTCTTCTGGTTTAAGGTCAATAAATTCCTCCAGCTTCAGACGTCCTTCTTCTGCCTGTTTTAGTACTTCCAGCAGTACGGCTATTTTTATGGAGCTGGCCTGGGGGAAGATTTCTTTTTCGTTCAAGAAAAAAGTGCGACCGGTGTTTAAATCTTTGACGGCCAGGCCTACTAATCCATCGGTGTTTTCACTAATGGTTTGCAGCTGGTTTTTTAATTTATTTTCCAGCAGGCTGACCTTGTTATCTTGTTCGCTGGAAAATACAGGCCTTACCAGAAATGACCAAAGGATTATGAAACCGATGATAAAGCAGGAAATATTTCTGGACATGGCCCCTCCTTTCTGGCTTTAAATTTCTTTTAGCTTAAAAAATTATTTCCCGGTTCAGAATTTCAGCTTTAATCTTTTTTTATGATTAATTTCTGGCCGATGCTTAGGTTGTCACTCTCCAGCCCGTTGTCCTTTTTTATTTTTTCCACGCTGACCCCAAAAGTTCTGGAAATCTGGTAGAGGGAATCCCCGGCTTTAACGGTGTAAGTGATTGGCCCAGAGCCCGCGTTAACTTGACTGTTGGGCGGCGAACCATTATCTCCGGCCTCTGTCTCCAGACCTGCCCCGCGGCCTGGAATCCTGAGCTTCTGGCCGGGATAAATCAAAGTTGAGCTGCGCAGGTTATTTAAGCGGACAATGGCTGAGACTGAGGTGCGGTAGCGCCGGGCAATGGCTCCGAGTGTTTCCCCCTTTTTAACCGTATGCCATCCATAAATCACGTCTGGCGGAGTCCAGTTAGGCAATTCGTTCAAACAGGCCAGAGTTTTTTCGCCGTAACCGACTGGTACTTTGAGTTCATATTCATAGTTTGGAGTTGAGTCATGCCTCAGTTCAGGGTTTAACTGAACGAGGTCCTCAGGGCTGAGGTTCAGTTTACTGGCAATCAATGATAATTTTACCGGTTTGTTGACCTTAACTGTTTCAAAATTGATGGCCGCATATGGCTCCGGCAAAGAAAAACCGTATTTCTCAGGGTTTTCTACAATCAGCAAAGTAGCAATAAATCTGGGCACATAGCGGGCGGTTTCATAAGGCAGGTTAGTAAACAGGTCCCAGAAATTGTCCAGATAATCAATTTTTTGGGCTTTAATCACGTTCTGAACGCGGATTTCTCCACAATTATAAGCGGCGATGGCTGTGCTCCAGTCACCAAAGAAATCATGCAGCTCAGATAGGTATTTAATGGCAGCTCTGGTAGATTTAACCGGGTCCATTCTTTCATCAATGTATTTGTCCCTCTTAAGACCATAACGATAACCCGTGGAAGCGATAAACTGCCATAAGCCCAAAGCCCTGGCGGTAGAAAGGGCCCTAGCTCTGTAACCGCTTTCAATGAGGGGAAGCCAGGAAAGTTCTTCGGGCAAGCCGGCCTGGCGAAGCTCTTCCAGGATCATCGGACGGTAGAGACCGGAGCGACGGTAGGCTTCTTCAAAAAACTTTCTTTCCACCGTCTGGAAAGATTTAATTTCAGCCTGGACCCAGCTATTTTCTACCAGCGGAATAGTCTTATGGTTAGAACCAGGTGGTGGAAGCCTGAAAGCATAAACCTGCTGAATTTTCTGGGCCAGGAGAATCCTCAGGTCGTATTTTT
>JBBIRN010000069.1:0-10082 GCA_037441785.1 Candidatus Aminicenantota bacterium
AGGTCATCAGGATGGGGACCTCTCTTTTTTACGTTTTCCTCAGAAAAGGAAAAATCATAAAGTTCCTGCTGGTTGTCGCCAGCTTTTTTCAGGCTTTCCAGGGCAGCCTGTTTGAGGTAAGGGTCGTCAATTTTCTGCTCAAACTCCGGGCGATAAAAACTTTCCCGCAACCCGCGGAAGGGCCGGCCGAGGAAACGCCGCCAGGCTTCAAATTTATCCTGGGCTGGTGTCCAGACCTGAATCCAGCAGCGTCGGCCAGGGACCTCCACTGTATCCAGCGGAAAGAGCCGGAAGGTCGGGCTGCGCTCGGTGCTGTCAATGAAAACAGTAATCAGAGCCCGGTCCGCAAAGTAGGTGGAAAAATGATTGCTGGCGTAAGTACTGGCTTCCAGCTCGGTCCAGGGAGCAAGGTCCGGGACGATTTCCTTTATTTTATTCAAAAGCGGCCTGAAGTTTCTTAAATTCTCCACCACTTCGTAAGGCCTGGTAAAACCCACCCTGGCCAGTTCTTTGGGCGTGAGCACCTCTTTTAAAAGCTCGTAAACAGCTTTTTGCAGGGCCACGCCCACCACGTATGTTTCTATGGTGGTAGCCTGCATGCGGGTTGAACCCGTGATGGCCATGGGCCCGGTGGTCAGGTTGATTTTGGTTATTCCCGCTTCATCAATGACTGTCCGGCTTCTTTCAAAAGGCCGGAGCCGGTCGTCCGGGTTGTTGTAGATAAAATAGAGTTTCTTCCGGCTTTTTTCCGGGGCGTAACCAGGGTCTGCTTTCCATTGTTCCAGGGCGGTGAGGATGGTGCCGATGACTGAAGAAGTCTCTCCACCTTCCGTCACACAGATAACCAGGTCTCCTTTTTCCACTCCCCGGTCGTAGAGCTGGAGTCGTCCGATGAGCTGGAGGTCTTCAAAGCCTTCCAGAGAAGAGATGAGAGCCCGGTCTCCGCCGGTCATTTCTCCGATTAATCTTTCTGTCAGATCAGGACCCAGAGCTTGAGTTATTTTTGGGCCGAGGTTTTTATCCTGAAGCAGGGTCCGCCAGAAAGGTCGCCAGAAAGTACTTTCCATCTGCTTGGCCAGGCGGCCGGTGGCTCCACAGCCGTAGACGTAGATTTTTTTTCCCTCCAGGATAGTTTTTTTGATTTCCGAAGCAAGTTGTTCAAGTAGTTGCGGGGAGGCGGCTAACTGGTCCAATCGAGCAGCCACATCCTCGTCCACAGAAAAAAGCATGTGCAGGCCAGCCTGGGTGTCGACCCGGACTCTCTCGCTCAGGTTCATGGTCCTGGGGTGCCTCTGCTCGGTCAAAAGAGTGTGAAGTTGAAACCGGGTTTTGTTCTGGACGTAATCTAGCGATTCTTCTGAGACCTGAAGCCCGAGAAGCTTCAGAAGGGTGGAGGAGGTGGAAGCCTGCTCCTGAGCCAAGAGCCAGGGCCTAATTCCTACTAAAATAATAGGAATAAGCAGGCCGGAAATTAAAAGCCGGCAGAACCTTCCCCGGGAATTTATTTTTTGGGCCGGGTTTTTTTTAAACGGCTTCACTTTCTTTTCCCCTTCTGGTTTTCTTCCAGCGTGACGGGCGTGCCGTATTTATGAGTATCGTCCAGGATGTCGTTTTCCTGCCAGTCTTTAATCCAGCTGTCCACTAGAAACACTTGAAAACTGCCGTCGCGAGTGGAGCAGACCACGCGCTTCAGACCGGCGTTGATAATCATTTTTTTACAGATGAAGCAGGGGAAGGCATCAATCTGCTGGCCACTCTTGGGGTCTGAGCCGTAGATGAACATATCCCCACCCAGCAGGCTGACTCCGGCTCGGGCGGCGTTGATGATGGCATTCTGTTCGGCGTGCACCGAACGACACAGCTCGTAGCGCTGGCCGTGGGGTATACCCAGCTTGTCCCGCAGGCAGAAGCCGTGTTCCAGGCTGTCTTTGGTTTTGCGCGGGGCGCCCACGTAGCCCGTGGAGATAATCTGGTCATCGCGCACGATGATGGCGCCGATAGAGCGACGGAAGCAGGTGCTTCTTTTGGAAACTTCCCGGGCAATGCCCAGGTAGTATTCATCTTTAGATATTCTTTTTGGGGCCTCCGCACCTGAACGTGGGGTGGGCTTGGTTTTTGTTCTTAAAGTGATTTTTTTCATCCGAGTTCCTCCAGTTTTTGCCAGAGTTCTTCCAGGCTGCTGTCGTTGATGATGAGCACATCTGCTGCCTGCAGGCAGGCTTCAAGCTGCTGGCCGGTTTCTCCGTTTCTTTTTTCTAGCTCTTCCTTGGCAATGAAATCAGCCAGCGAGCAGACCGATTCGTTTCGCCCCCTTCTCATAACCCGCTCAAAGCGGATTTCCACCGGGGCGTCCACCCCGACCAGAATAAAATCGCCCAGCTGGCGGAGGTAGTCGATTTCCCGCAAATTTCTTATGCTGTCAATCACCGTCGGCCGGCTGATTTTCAAAGCTGCTCTTCTGGCCAGCTCGGCCGGACCAAATTTTTCCCGCAGTTCATTACCGCAGGCAATCAGATTGTCCCGGCTGGCTTCCAGGCCCCGGCTTTTCAGCTCCTCTCTGAGGACGTCCGAAAGCGAGACGTAATCAAAGCCTTTTTTTTGAAGAAACCTGGCCACCTCACCTTTGCCCGCGCCGTTGGTACCTGTCAGACCGATGAGCCGGTGTTGGGATAAACCTTTTTTCAGGTTTGATTTTTTTACCAGAGCAGCACTCATAGAAAATAAATATATCTTAAAGATGGAAAAAATCCAGCAGAAGTTTTAACCAGCCAGGTCATCGGTCTTTTCGCTGGTTTCTTCTTGCTGGTGGCGACGCCTTTCTTTGTTTTTTCCCACCACAAAGGAAATGAGGATGCTAAAGCCATAAAGGGCAATCATGGGCACGGCCACAATGCTCTGGGTAATCATGTCTGGAGTGGGGGTGATAACGGCGGCGATGATAAAAGCCGCCAGCACGGCGTACTGAAAATTCTTGATCATCCAGCGCGAAGTTATCAGACCAATACGGGAGAGAAAGTAAACCAGGGTGGGCAGCTCAAAAACCAGAGCAATGCCCAGCAATACCTTAAGGGCAAAGCTAAAATACTGGTCCACGGTGATAACTGGCTGGAAATCTTTTCCCAGGGTCAGGAAGAAACGGCAGGCCCAGGGAAAGACGATGAAATAGCCAAACAGGGCCCCGACCAGGAAGAAAAAGGTGGTAAAAAAGACAAAAGGAATGACGTACTTTTTTTCTCGCTGGTAAAGTCCCGGCGAAATAAACATCCACAGCTGGTAAAAAACAAAAGGGGAAGTAAAGAAAAGAGCGGCCAGGAAGGAAACCTTAAGGTAAAGCATGAAAGGCGCGGTCAGGGTGGTGAAAGCCAGTTTGGTGCCTTCAGGCAGGTACTGAGTGACTGGTTTGGCCAGGATTTTATACAGGTCGCGGCTAAAAATCCAGGCCGGGATGACGGCTACGATTATGGCTATAAAAGAATAGAAAAGGCGCTGTCTTAAATCTTCCAGGTGTTCAAGGAAGGTCATTTCATCAGGAGACTTTCTGGCCTTCCTCTTTTTCATCGGCTTGCAAATCCTTTTTGATGGAATCTTGAACCTGAGTTAGGTCGTTTTTGATTCCGCTCAGGTCTTCCTGGACTTCTTTCTGTACTTCAGAAATATCGTTTCGGATATCAGCGGCGTTGATTTCCTCCTCCACTTTACTCCGCAGTTCATCAGAAGCTTTCTTAAACTCTCTGATGGCCTTGCCTACGGATTTTCCAACCTCAGGCAGTTTTTTAGGGCCAAAAACGAGCAGAGCGATGATGAAGATAACGATTAGTTCTGGTAATCCAATACTTCCAAACATGGCAACTTCTAAACTATATCCTTATCAGAGGTTCCAGTCAAGCCAGGTTTTGCTTTACATTAAAATACCTGTCTGGTAAGATTTATTATTCAGGAGCTGTGAAAAATCAGGAAAATAATGACTACCAGAATTAAAAAAAGTTTAACTTTTCTCTTGCTTCTGGCCCTGCCCTTCCTGTTTTCTGCTTCCGTGGCCGTTGACCCCTGGGAAGAGGGCCTGGCCAAGGTCGTAAACCTGACCAACATTGTCAGGCAGAATTATTATGAAGAAAAAGACCCCCAGAAACTGACCTTTGCCGCCATCCGGGGCATGCTGGACACGCTGGACCCGCATTCCTACTTTCTGGACCCGGAAACTTCCCTGCGTTTTACTGAGGATTACACCGGGAAATACTACGGCCTGGGCATTCAGATTCAAAAGCAGGAAGACCGGCTGGTGGTTATCGCGCCCATAGAAGGAACCCCGGCCTGGCGTCTGGGCATTCAGCCCGGAGATATCATCACTCACATTGACGGAGAAAGCACCAAGCCTTTAAGCAGCTTTGAAGCCATGCAGAAGCTGCGCGGAGAAAAAGGCACCAAGGTGACCATTACCATTCAAAGAGAAGGACTGGATAAACCCTTTGACCTGACCATCACCCGGGAAGAAATTCCGCTCAAAAGCGTGCCTTATGCTTTTATGCTGAATGAAGAAAAAAAGATTGGTTACATCTTTGTGCGTTCTTTTGGCCGGAATACCGTGGATGAGCTGGAAGAAGCCCTCAGTTCTCTGAGTGAGAAAGGCATGAAAAGCCTCATTCTGGACCTCCGGGGCAATACGGGCGGCCCGGTTTTTCAGGCTGTGGACATGGCCGATGAGTTTCTGCCCAAGGGAGCACTCATTGTTTCCATGCGCGGTCGGAACCCGGCATATAACCGCGATTTTTATGCCACCAGGAACAACCAGTACGAAAACCTGCCGCTAGTGATCCTCATCAATCAAGGCACAGCCAGTGCTTCAGAAATCGTGGCCGGGGCCATCATGGATAACGACCGCGGCCTGATTGTGGGTGAGGATTCATGGGGCAAGGGGCTGGTGCAAACAGTTTTTCCCTTGGCGGCAGATATGGCTGTAGCTTTAACCACGGCCAAGTACCTGACTCCGAGCGGCCGGTTGATTCAGCGGGATTTCTCCCACCTGGAAGATTATTACCTGGCTAAGAGAGCACCTGACGAGAAAAGGGATGTAAAATACACGCTTAAAGGAAGGAAGGTGCTCGGCCAGGGTGGTATAACGCCTGATTACGAAGTGAAGGATACCTATAAACCGATTACCGTGGAGCTGATTTTTAAGGGGACCTTCTTCAGCTACGGACGGAAATTCAGCCAGCACCAGACCAGGCTCTCTCAGCAGTATGTTTTCCCCGGGGAGTTGAAAGATAATCAGAGCTTACCCCCAGGCAAAAAGCTTTTTACTGAAAAGTTTGAAGTCACTCCTGAGGTGCTTGAGGACTACCTGGAGTTTATAAAGGCTCAGAAGATAAACGTGGACATGGCCAAATTTAAAGAAGCCGAGTCGGAAATCAAAAACGAAATTAAAAGAGAAATTTTTTCCTCGGTTATCAGTCTGGAAGAGGGCGTAAAAATATTCCGTCAGAGCGACCCGGTGGTGCTCAAGGCCGTAGAAGTCATGCCGGAAGCAGCTTCTTTTCTGAACCAGAAATGAGGCAAGTATAAAAATACAGGAGCAAAAGATGAAACTGGCTCTGGCTTCTGATCATGCTGGTTATGAGCTAAAAAAACAGGTTATGGCTTACCTGCAATCAGCTGAAGTGGAATTTGTGGATTTCGGCTGTGGACCGGGAGAAAGTGTTGATTATGTTGATTACGGCGCTGAAGCTACCAGGCGGGTGGCCAGCGGTGAGTTTGACCGGGCCATTCTTTTTTGCGGCACGGGGATTGGCATGTCGGTGGTAGCCAACAAGTTTCCCGGGATAATTGCGGCTGTGTGCTGGGATGAATTCACGGCCACCGTCAGCCGCACTCACAACAACGCCAACGTTCTCTGCCTGGGCGGCCGGGTGCTCAAACCAGAGCTGGCCGTGGAGATGGTTCGTATTTGGCTGGAAAAAGAATTTGAGGGCGGCCGGCATGAGCGCCGCGTGGCCAAGATTCAGCAGATAGAAAAAGAAAATTTTAAGAAGTAAATCCTGACCAGGACATAAACTTGCTGACCGAAAAAAGCGGTCAGGCAAAAAGCATAGATAAAAAGGAGTAGAAGAGAATGGGAAATCTGACCGAGAAGTTATTATTCTGGTGTGATAAAATTGAAAAAAATAACATTTGGAGACAGAAGGAATGCTTTAACCTCATTCCTTCAGAAAACACCCCTTCACTTCTGGTTAAGATGGCCGAGATTGCTGACCCGTCTGGTCGCTATGCCGAGCACCGGACGATGAAGGGAGAAGAAGTCTACTTTTATCAGGGCACTGATTTTATCCGCGAGGTAGAACTGGAAGCCAGAAAAGAACTGAGCAAGTACTTTGGTTGCCATGAGGTGGAGCTGCGGCCGATAAGCGGTCAGATGGCTAACGAAGTGGTTTTTAAAGGCCTGGTAAAGTTCGTTAACCGCAAAAGACAGCCCGGGCAGCCTTTTCGGCGTTTGCGGCTGGTGATGAACAATGACCTGAATAAAGGTGGGCACTTGAGCTCGCAGCCGATGGGGGCTCTGTTCAACCTGGTGGAGGAAGACCCGGCTACCGGCAAGGAAAATGTCATCAACATCCCAGTGCGCCAGGATAATCCTTATAAAGCCGACCTGGACAAACTGGCGGAACTGCTGAAGAAGTACCGGCCGGAGCTGGTTGTTTTTGGCAAAAGCATGTTTATCTACCGGGAACCGGTGCAGTTTGTTTATGACCTGGTTAAGGATTGGCCCGACCGGCCGGTTCTGATGTACGACATGGCCCATGTGCTGGGTCTTTACGGTGCCTTCCAGAAACCTTTTGAGGAAGGCGCGGACCTGGTCACCGGCAGCACACACAAGACTTTCTTCGGCACCCAGCGGGGTCTGGTGGCTGGAAACATCCCGGCCGACAGCCCGTTCAAACAGCTGTGGACTGACATTCAGGGCCGGGCTTTCCCGGGCTCTACTTCTAACCATCACCTCGGCACACTGCTGGGGCTTTTGCTGTCAGCTTACGAAATGAATGAATTTAAAGAAGAGTACCAGTCCCAGGTGATTAAAAACGCCCGAGCTTTTGCCCGTTATCTGCGAGAAGCTGGCATTCCGGTGGAAGGTGAAGAAGCGGACGGCTTTACTGAAACTCACCAGGTACTCATCCGGGTAAAAAAATTTGGTGTGGGACAGGAAATCGCCCGTCGCCTGGAAAACAACAACATCCTGACCAATTACCAGGCTCTGCCCGACGACACCACCTTCCTGGAATCATCCGGGGTCAGGATGGGTGTGCAGGAAATGACCCGTTTCGGGATGAAGGAAAAAGATTTTGAGACCCTGGCTGGGCTGATTGCTGAGGTGGTAATCAGAAACAGGAATGTAAAAGAAGAAGTAAAAAAATACCGGCAGAATTTCCTGGAAATGCACTACTGTCTGCCTGAAAAACAGGCCGTGGAAGTGGCCTCCCGGCTTCTGCTGAGCATTTTACCAGAAAAGGGCATCGGCCAGCTTCTGGCTGAGAAGCTGCTGGAAAGAGCGAGGAATTTAGTTTGATGATTAAAAGATAAATTTGGCGAGTGCCATAAGGAGTAAAGATGAAGGTTCTGGTCGTGGGTTCTGGAGGAAGGGAACATGCCCTGGCCTGGAAAATAAAACAGAGTCCTCACTGCGAGCAACTCTACTGCGCGCCTGGAAACGGAGGTATAGCCCAGATTGCCGAAATCGTGCCCATTGAGGACACCAACATCAAAGCCCTGGCTGATTTTGCCGAAGAAAAGAAGATTGACCTGACAGTCGTCGGGCCTGAACTTCCCTTGGCTATGGGCATTGTGGATGAGTTTGAACAGCGCGGGCTTAGAATCTACGGGCCTAACAAAAAAGCGGCAGAAATTGAAAAAAGCAAGATTTTTGCCAAAGAATTCATGAGCCGTCATCGCATTCCTACCGGCAAGTTCAAGGTGGCTGACACCCCGGAGCAGGCCATAAAAATCCTGAACTCGGGCGAGTTTGAATTTCCGGTGGTCATCAAAGCGGATGGGCTGGCGGCCGGAAAGGGTGTCTCTATCTGTGCCAACATCAAAAGAGCAGAAGACACCATTACGGAAATGATGGTCAAGAAAAAATTTGGTCCGGCCGGTGAACGGGTGCTGATTGAAGAATTTCTGCGCGGACGCGAGCTGTCTTTTATCGTTTTTACCGATGGAGCCAGAGTGCAGCCACTGGTTACCACCATGGACCATAAAGCAGCTTATGATGGTGACCGGGGACCGAACACCGGGGGCATGGGAGCGATTTCTCCTTCCCCCTTTGTCAACGAAAAGCTCTTCAACCAGATTATGGAGGAGATTATTTTCCCCACAGTCACCAGGCTTTTAGAAGAGGGCCGGCGTTTCAAGGGAACGCTTTATGCTGGCTTGATGATTACTGACGATGGTCCAAAAGTCCTGGAGTACAACTGCCGCTTTGGCGACCCGGAAACACAGGCCCAGATGTTGCGCCTGGAGAGCGACCTGCTGGAAATCCTGATGTCCGTAGTGGATGAAGATCTGCTGCGGGAAGAAATAAAATGGAGCAACAAACCTTCTGGTTGTGTGGTCATTGCCTCGGGTGGTTATCCGCTGAAGTATGAAAAAGGCAAGCTCATTGCTGGTCTGGAGGAACTTGCGGCCGTGCCTGGCCTGGTGATTTTCCACGCCGGAACAAAGTTGGAAAACGGAAACTATTACACAAACGGCGGACGGGTGTTAAACGTCTGCGCCTCAGAACCAACTCTATCTGCCACCATGAGGAAGATTTATGACCACATCCAGAAAGTTTATTTTGAAGGTATGTTTTACAGAAAAGATATCGGAGCTATAAAGGAGCCAAAATGAGCGTAACCATTTTTCTTGGCAGCGATTCTGATTTTGAAATAATCAAGGAAGGTCTGGAACTCCTGAAAGAATTTGATGTCCCCTTTAACCTGGAAGTAACCTCAGCGCATCGCTCACCGGAAAGAACGGTCAGGTTGATTAAGGAAGCAGAAGCTCAGGGTACCAGAGTTTTTATCGCCGTGGCCGGCAAAGCTGCTCATCTGCCTGGAGTGGTCGCCGCGCACACCATCCTGCCGGTGATAGGAGTGCCGGTAGAAAGTCAGGCTCTGGCTGGTCTGGACGCTCTTCTTTCTATCGTGCAGATGCCCAAGGGTATTCCAGTGGCCACCGTCGCTCTGGGCAAAACCGGTGGAGCTAACGCCGCCCTTCTGGCTATTTCCATCCTGGCTGTTTCTGACGAAAAGCTGGCGGCCAGGCTGCAGACCTACCGCCAGAAAATGGCCGAAAAAGTGGAGGAAAGCTCAAGGAGGCTCAAAGAGAAATTATGACCTCGGTTTTCATCCATAACTTCGGCTGCCGCGTAAATCAGGCCGAAGCTTTTGACTGGGCAGATTCTCTTACCGAAGCTGGTTTTTCTGTGGTCAAGGACTGGCGCCAGGCCGAGCTGGTGGTGGTTAATTCCTGTGCTCTGACCTCCAGGGCAGAGGCCGATGTTCGCCAGTTTGTCCGTCGTCTGTCGAGAGAAGCACCCGGGGCGCGGGTGGTTTTGACTGGGTGTCTGGTAGAAAAAGGCCTTGAGGAATTAAAGAATTGGCCCAACATCATTTCCACCGTTCCAAATTCAGAAAAGGACCGGCTGGCTGATGAAGTTATAAAATTACTGGGCGGGAAGACTGGGTCAAAAGTAGAGAGAAAATCCTACCGCTCTCGAGCTCTCATTAAAGTACAGGATGGCTGCGACAGCCGCTGTACTTTCTGCATTATTCCTTACCTTAGAGGACCAAGCCGGAGCTGGCCGGTAGAAAAAATTGTAGAAAAAGTCAAAAGGGCCGCTTCCCTCGGGTATGAAGAGCTGGTGCTGGCCGGGATTCATCTCTGTGCCTACGGGCAGGATTTGAACCCCAGAACCTCGCTGCTTGAACTTTTGAAAGAACTGGTAGCGCTTCCGGAAGTTCATCTGCTCCGGCTGAGCTCGCTTGACCCACGGCTTATGCCCGACGAGCTTCTGGAGTTCCTGGCGTCTGAGAAAAAAATCTGCCCGCATTTTC
>JBBIRN010000070.1:0-9972 GCA_037441785.1 Candidatus Aminicenantota bacterium
ATCCAGATAGATTTCCCCGTTATGAGTAGAAGTTTCTTCTTCTGGCTCTTCCAGGATTTTTTCGCCGGGAATTTCTTCTTCTATGTTTTCATCTTCCGGAAAAAGAAGTTGGGTACCACAGTTCCGACAGTACTGATCTTCTTCGCTGATTAAAGCCCGACAGTAAGGACAACGTTTAATGCCCATATTTTTCTACCTAATTTATAAATCTTAAAAAACATTCTGTCAACCAGATTTTTCTTTCAGGTTGATGACTCTTCAAGGCAGGTGAACTTTTATTATTGACACCGGGCGCAATTTAAATAAAATTAGAATGGTAAAACTGAGTGGGCGATTAACTCAGTGGAAGAGTGCTACCTTCACACGGTAGAAGTCAGAGGTTCAAATCCTCTATCGCCCACCATTTTTTTGAACATTTCTTTCTGAATCTTTCTAAAACTCAAAAGGGCAAAAATCCAAAGACTTGAACCAGAATTCAATATTTTGGATTTGGTTAAAATTATCTTTTATTAATTTCTTTATTTTCAATAATATACATAGCGGCAAGTTTGGCACGATAATTGCTAATATAAAGGTGTGTTTTTATAGCCTTGCCTAATCAAAATTTATTAACAGGAGGTGAGAGCAGAAAGAGGTAAGAGAAAATTAAATTAATCAGGGTTTAGAGGTTGGGACGTTAAAACGTCCCAGGGTGAAGGGTAAAAAAATCATTCGAAAGGAGAAATGATTCGAATGAAAAACAAACTCGTCGTTCTCGCATTAGTTCTTATGCTTATTGCTGGTGGAACAGCTTTCGCCCAGATCATGCCCGAAGGTAAGATTACTGGTAAGGTCGTTGATGACCAGGGCAATCCCCTTCCGGGCGTGACGGTGGAAGCCACCAGCCCGAAGCTGGTCGGAAAAGCCGCCACGGTGACTGATGCCAACGGTACTTTCCGTTTGATGGCTCTTCCTTCCGGTACTTATGAAATCACCTTCAGTCTGCCAGGCTTCAAAACCCTGGTCAGAAAGGACATCGTCCTGCAGCTGTCCCAGACCCTGGTGCTGAATGTCACCATGGAACCGGCAGCTATTGAAGAGCAGGTGACGGTTGTTGGTCAAAGCCCGCTCATTGACGTTAAGAGCACGGTTAAGGGCCAGACCATGACCAAGGAAACCTTCCTGAGCCTGCCTCGCGGTCGTTCATTCGACTCTCTGATCAGCACCCTGCCTGGCGTGCAGAATGAAGGCATCACCGGCGGTCTGTCAGTTGACGGTGCTACCGGTACGGAAAACATGTGGTACGTGGATGGCGCTGACGTCACCAACATCCACATTGGTACGCGGGGCCAGAATGTGGTCCTGGAACTGGTGGATGAAGTCAAGGTCACTGCTTCCGGTTATAACGCCGAATTCGGCGGCTCTATGGGTGGCGTGGTCAACGTCATCACTCGTTCCGGTGGTAATACCTACCATGGCGACGTTATGGCCTTCTACGAAAACAACAAGCTGTGGATGCAGGGCAAACAGAGAGATTATTTGAGAGAAAACCCCTACGTTTACAACCAGTTTGAGTATGTGAACAACGATGACCTGTACTTCAACGGCGGTAAGAACCGCGACAAGTGGTACAGAGTAGAAGGCGTTTTCAGCCTTGGTGGTTATATCCTCAAGGACAGGCTGTGGTTCTTTGGCTCTATCAACCCCATCTACTCCCAGACTGAAGCCCTGAGAGATTTCAACCAAAGACAGGGGCCCTGGTATCAGTTCCTGAATAAAAACTATAACTATAACGGCTCAGTGAAATTAACTGCAGCCCCTATTACCGGTGTTCGTGTTTCTGCCAGCTACGTAAACAACTTCTACAAGTACAGAGGAGCCATCCCGGATATTAACGGCGTCAGCAGCTCAACAGCTGAATGGTACAAAGATGGTTATGATTATCCTAACTGGACAACCACTTTAACTGTTGACTATACAGCCAGCAATAACCTGCTTTTGAGCTTGAGAAGCGGCTGGCACCGTCAGGACCAGAACAACCAGCAGGTTTCTCCCCCGCCATACACCACCTACTATTTCAGCGTTGGTAATATTAACGCCGGCTATCAAAACGACCCGTTCTACCAAGCCCATCCAGAGCTTCTGCATTACACCGGCTGGGCTAACTACACCACCTGGTTGCAGAGGTTAAGGACCATCTATGACAAGGTGAGCACCAACCTGGATGTCACCTACTATGCCAACTTTATGGGCGAGCACGCCTTCAAAGCTGGCGGTCAGTTCATCTACCTGCATGAAGACGTCTTCAACGGCGCTCCTTATCCGCATGTCAACCTGTATTACGGCCGTACCTTTACCGGTCTGGGCTTCCCGGTCGGCGTTGGTGCTCCCCCGGACAGCCAATTTTATGGTGCATACGGTTACTACATGGTCAGAAGCTCCTGGACTTCTCCCTATGGCTGGGTCTGGAACATTCACTCCAACAACTGGGCTTTCTACGTGCAGGATTCCTGGACCATCAACAACAAGCTGACGGTCAACTTCGGTTTAAGAACTGAGGATGAATACATTCCTTCCTTCGCTTCAAACGACCCGGAACTGGCCAAGGTTAAACCCATTCACTTCAAGTTCCAGGACAAGCTGGCTCCTCGTCTTGGTGTGGTTTATGACGTGTTTGGCGATTCCAGCCTGAAGCTGTTCGCCAGCTACGGCATTTACTACGACGTTATGAAGCTGTACATGGCTGAAGGCGCTTTCGGTGGTTTCAAGTGGGTATCTGACTACTATGCTATGAAGGATCCTGACTGGACCAAGATTGCAGCCAGCGGCCTGCTGGATGACAGAGCCAGCCAGGAAGCAGGTGGTACCTATGCTGGCTCCATCAACTACCGCGAAGTGTCTTTTGACACCGTTGACCCCAACCTGAAGCCAGTAGCTCAGAGAGAAATTTCCTTCGGTGCGGAAAAGAAGTTGATGGAAAACGTCTCCCTGTCTGTCCGCCTGGTTCAGAAACACCTGATCAGAACCATTGAAGACGTGGGCGTTTACGTTATAGATCCTGAAACCGGATTTGCTTCCGAAGTTTATTACATCTGCAACCCCGGCTTTGGCTGGTCACTGCCTGAGTCCCAGGGTGGAAAGTTCGCTGACACCGTAACTGATCCCAACACCGGCCAGACCTATACTTACTGGCCAGAACCAAAAGCCAAGAGAGAATATTATGGCTTGAACGTCTCTCTGGAAAAACGGTTCAGCAACAACTGGCAGGGTGGAATTAACTACACTCTCAGCCGGGTTGAGGGCAATTACGGCGGTTTGAGCTCTCCTGATGAAGGCGGCCGTAATTCACCGAACGTGGAAAGATACTGGGATTACTGGTTCATGCAGTACACGATTGACGGAAAAGTTCTGAATGGACCTCTGCCACAGGACAGAACCCACTACATCAAAGCTTATGGCTCCTATGCTTTCCCCTTCGGTCTGACAGTTGGTATCACGGCCTATGCCAGAAGCGGACTCCCGCTCAGCAGCTGGTTGAACATCAACAACACCTACATGTATCCCTACGGATACGGCGACCTCGGTCGTCTGCCCTGGGGTGCCTGGGCTGATATCTACCTTGAATACAACCTGCGCTTCGGCGGCAAGTACAACGCTGCTATCAACCTGCAGATCAACAACGTGACCAACAGCAAGTTCATCACCGGCAAAGTTACTACTCTCAACAGAACCTCCATCTGGGCTGATGACTGGGAATTCCTCAACGGCTCTCTGGCTCAGACCCTGAACGATAGAATCCAGAACGAAGGTACTCCGCACCCGGCTTTCATGTGGTGGACTGGCAGAAACGGTTCCTACTCCATGAGACTTGGCTTCAAGTTCACCTTCTAAGCAGCTTTAGCTGAGACGATTAGAACCCGTCCTCCCCGATGGGGGAGGGCGGGTTTTTTATTTCAGGGTGATTTTTTGTTTTCATTTTTTTTATTCCCATAACCAAGCAAAAGTCTTGTTAACAAAAGAAGCCTCAGCTACACGAGAAACTGGCTGATTTTTCAGACTTTAATAAAAATACTGAAAGCCTAACCTGGCCAAACCGCAAAAATATAACCTGCTTCCAATAGAAACCTGGGTAATTAACCAAGAGACCAGTGTCAACCTTGTCTTCACTCAGCGCTCTTACAACTATAGAGTTAAAGAAATTGAAAACGTGTTTGATAAACTTTAAAAAATTTATTTAGTTCCCATACCTTATCCACTATTCCAGGAGTGAAAGCCGCTGATAAAAATTTCAAAGGCAAGTAATGGTAAACTTCTCTAAAGGCTTTAAAATTATAGACCGCCAGTTATTATCGCCAGCCAGGATATCCTTAATCAGGCGAGAAGAGAAAAATATTCCCGGGGTTCCCTAACGGGAGCTAATAAAATATGTGTTTCACTCTTGCCGCTATTGCCAGCATATTATTTTTTAATTCTTCCTTACTTTTTCTCTCCCCTGCCTCTTTCCACCATATCAGAATCCAAAAAAACTGACTACTTTTAGGTTTAGAATAAAGCTTCACTCTTTTTCCTATTCGCCGACCTGTTTTTTCAGCTTCTCTAACTCAGCCTTAGCCTGGTTGATGCTTCGGGGGTCATCATTACCGGCAATTTCCAGATAGTTTTCAAAGTATTTTATGGCATTCTTCAAGTCACCGCTCTTTTCATAAGCCACAGCCAAGTTGAAATAGCCGACCGGTGTAGGTTTGATGGCCACAGCCTGGCGCAGGTAGAAAATGGCCTGGCTGTAATCGCCCAGGTAAGAATAAGCAATGCCGACATACTGATAGAAAGCCTGGTCCTGGGGAAAATCTTCAATCAATTTCTTGTAAACCTCAATGGCTTCCTGAAGATGTCCGCTGGCCGCCAGGTTATTGGCCAGAGCCAAGCGCAGGAATTTGCTCTCGGGCTCCAGAGCCAGCGCTTTTTTATAATACCTGGTGGCCTCTTCTCTCTGCCCGGCTGCTTCCATCAACCCTCCACAGGCTGTCAGGGCATCCACGTTTTTGGGGTTAAGGGCCAGAACCCGGGTCATGGTCTCATAAGCTTCCTGAGGACGGTTCATCACCAGGTAAGTATGACCTAACCGGACCAGAAGAAGTTCATTATCAGGCAATCTTTTTAAACCAGCTTTTAGGGTTTCAAGAGCCTGGTCCATCTTCTTAAGCCTGGCCTGAGCCAGAGCCAGGCTTATGTAGCTGGATGGCGAATCCGGGATTTTTTCCAGAATTTTCTGGTAAAGTTTCTCTGCTTCTG
Organism: Candidatus Aminicenantota bacterium; assembly: GCA_037441785.1. Taxonomy (GTDB): domain Bacteria; phylum Acidobacteriota; class Aminicenantia; order Aminicenantales; family Saccharicenantaceae; genus Saccharicenans. The sequence goes on from JBBIRN010000070.1 coordinate 5,272, forward strand.
CGTAATCATTCTGGTATTCAGCCATCTGCGCCTTTTGCACCATAGTCAGCAACTCAACAGCTTCTGGACTCTTGGGGTCAACCACCGCCGCTCCGGGCCGGGCCGGAGCAAAGCTCACATAACCAAGAGAGCGCAACCTTTCCAGGTCTTCGTTTCTGGCCGCCTGGCTGGAACCTGTGTTAAAAGTTCCCCCTCCACTTATCAGCAGCAGTTGCTCCAGTCTGCTCTTCAACCTTTCTACTTTCTCTTTCTCATAGGCAAAAAGGTTTTTTCTTTCCTGGGGGTCGTTTTTCAGGTCATAAAGTTCTGGTTTTGGTGCCTGGATATACTTCCAGTTACCGGAAACCAGAGCCACCAGCTCAGACCAGCCAAAGTTTTCTCTGGGGTAAACAGTTTCAATGACGGCCTCTCTATCTTTTTTCTCCCGTCCGGCCATTACGGGCAAAAGGCTTTTCCCCTGCATCAGAGAAGCTTCGGCTGAAAGCCCAATCATTTCCAGAAGCGTAGGCGCCACATCAACAAGCCTGACCTTAGTCGGAATGACCAGGGCTCTGGGCCAGACAGTTTTATTCCAGAAAATCAGGGGCACCCGCACCGTCTCCTCATAGAGGAAAAGGCCATGCCCCTGTTCTATTTTTTCTCCCAGACCTTCCCCATGGTCTCCGGCCACGACAATGATTGTTCTATCCAGCAAACCTTTCTCTTTCAGGGCCTCCAGTAGACGGCCGACATAAAAGTCCATGTAGGCAATTTCCCCGTCGTAAGGACTATCAGCAAACTCTTCCCGGTAAGGAGATGGTGGGTCATAAGGGAGATGGGGGTCATAATAATGGACCCAGCAGAAAAATTTAGACCGGAAATTGTTTTCCAGCCAGCTGGCAAAAGAGGCAAAGGTATCTTCGGCCCTTCTCTCGGCGTTTAAAGTCTTAAAGGGCATGTTAGGCTGAAAGGTATCATCATAAGTTTCAAACCCCCGGTCCAGGCCGAAGCGCGAATCAACGGAGTAGGAGGAAACAAAAGCCGCTGTTTTATAACCCCGGCTATGCAGGTACTCTGTGACTGTCTTCAAGCCCTCGGGCAGGTAATGACCGTTATTTCGCACGCCATGTTTAACTGGCTCAAGTCCGGTCAGGATAGAAGTATGAGAAGGCAGGGTCAGAGGAGCCGGGCAGTAAACTTTTTCAAACCTGAGGCCTTCAGACGCTAACCGGTCCAGGTTTGGCGTCCTGGCCCTTTTATACCCATAACATCCCAGATGGTCAGCACGGGTAGTGTCTAGGGTGATTAAAAGAATGTTATAATCAGCCGCTGGCTTCAGGTTTAGACGGTGACCAAATGGCTTAAAAAAGAGGAGACCGGCCACTATAACTAAAAACAGGATTAATACTAACTGAACTAATTTTTTTCTGGACCTTGGTTTTAAACTTGTCTCCGGCTGCTCCATCCAAAGCTCTTCTGTTTTTTGTCTTAGCCCTTCAGCCCGGGGTTTATTTTCAGCCGGTTTTTTCTTATTTTTACCTTTTTTCTTGCTCACTATTTCCTATCTTCTCCCCGTTAAGATATAGGCCAGAGTTCATCGTCAGGCCGGGACCTCATCGGTCCGGTCGCGGGTTTCTGCTTAAAAAGTTAAATTTACTTTTTTATAGCCTGGAGAATTTGCTGCACGATAGCCACACGAGGTGAATCCTGGGGCTCTACTTTTAAAAACTTCTCAAAATTTTCTATGGCTTTGGGAATATCATTTTTGTTCAGGAAAACGTACCCAAGCTTTAAGTAGGGCTCAGGCCAATCAGGCTTAATTCTGGAAGCCAGCTCAAAATATTTCTGCGCTTCATCTAACTGTTGGTTGGTAAAGAAAACCTCGCCCACGTTAAAGGCCACCACTTCATCCTGTGGAGCGGTATCTACTGACTGCTTAAAATACTTGGTCGCTTCTTCCAGGTTATTTTGTTTCAGGTAAATTAGACCTATAGCAGCCAGAGTTTTGGCCGTCATGGTCACACCCATGGCATTATCACTCTTAGCCAGCTCCAGAACCTTGTTGTAATTTTCCATGGCTTTATCAAACTCGCCTTTTTCCCTATAACAGTCACCGATGTTCAGCAAAATCTGATAGGCCGCCGGGTTTTTCTCGTAGAACTGCTGGTACATGGCCAGAGCTGTATCATATTTGCCATCTTTAAAAAATTGATTGCCCTGGTCCAGAAGCTCCAGAGAGGCTTCATCCTGAATGATGGAAGTACCACCAGAGGCCTTTTTTAATTTAATGGTTACTTTAGGATTTTTTTCCAGCTGACTGACCGTTACTTCCTGGTTGTAAGGTGAATACCCTTCAGCCGTCACCATGATAGACCATTTCCCTGACCCCAGACCGATAAACGACCACTCACCCTTTTTATTGGTCGTGGTGTCAAGTTTAAGCCCCCCACCAACGTCCTGAAGATAAGTAATAACTACCTTAGCTCCCGGGATGGGGTTGTCTTTTTCATCCAGGACCACGCCGCCCAGACGCCCAACTCCTCGGCCAGCCTGAGCCAGGGCCAGACTCTGAGCCAAAAACAGCACGGTCACCAGTAAAATTAAGTGCCTTAAAACCTGCCTATTATTGCGCATAATAAACCTCCCTGTTATTCCAAATCCTCGCTCGGGTGAATTTAATTTTCCCAGACAGAGGATTGTTCACTTCTTTTTCTCTTTTAAGGACTTGACCTTCTCTTTTATTTTCTCTTGATTAGGCTCTATTTGTAAAGACCTTTCCCAGGCATAAAGGGCTTCTTCTACATCACCGAGTTTAAGGTAACATTCTCCGATGGAATTTAAAATCTTGATGTTGGTGCCAAAATGGCTCAGATATTTTTTGTAATAATCAATGGCTTCTTGATAGCGGCCCAGTCCCTCCAGGGCCTCACCAGCTGGTTCCAAGAAATCATAATTCTGTTGCTTCTCAATAAAGGGGCCGGCTACCTGCAGAACTTCCGGCAATTTATTATTTTTTAAAAGCAAGCGGCAATAATCCAGGGCATAAAGAGCATTGTCTGGTTCTTTACGAAAAGCTGACTCCAGCAGCTTTTCGGCCTTTTCGTAGGCTTCTTTATTCCAGTATTGTAAACCGAGGGCATGCTGGACACTGGCTGAAGCATCTCCATCAAGGGGCTGGGTCATAACCCAGGACCTGGAGATGGTGCCCAGATGGCTGATGAAGAAATTAGCTTTCTGCGCTCCCAGCACATTACCCTGCCCGTCCACCAGGCTCACTTTTATTTGGTAATTGGCTGGCACCCAGTTTTCCAGGCTAATCTGTTCATAAAAAACCCTCTGACTCTGGTAGTCGGAGATTTTCCTGGAAAAAGATTTAACTATTTCTCCGCTTTCTTTACTTATTTCATAATTCAAGGTCCCGTTGAGCCTTAAGTTTTCGGGCATCCCCCAGATTTGAAAGAAAACATAGAGATTATCGCCAGCCACAAAATCATTCCTGGGGGATAAAATAAACTGCCAATCATCCAGAAGAAAAGCTTTGTTCAAACCGCGGTACTGTGAACTGCGGGTCAGCCTGTTGGCCAGGCCAAGGGGGCTCATTTGCAACCCTTTTTCCGGGATGTTCAGGGTTGTTTCCAAGGAAGTAAACTCTTTGGAGACAAAGTTTTTTAGCAGAATGCTCAACCGGTAGTACCCGGGAATGAGCGGAAAGACATCCTGGAAACTCATCAGCCGGTCTTTAATCCGCTCAACCTGTTCGCTGCTTAAGTTCAGAGGAATCCGGCGGTCAAACTGATAGACCTGCCGGTTAGTATTCATATCAGTGACAATGCCGTTGACCACGATGGTGGTCTGAAAATTATCACCGTTCCTTTCCAGCGAAAGCTTTTTAGGTTCTATCAGGTAATGAACATAATGAACACCAGAAGGTGACTGGTAGACGCTGACCAGAGCATCATTGTCAATGTAATTAGCCGAATATTCCACTTCAATTATGTCTTTATATTTCAACAACTTATCGGCATAAGTATCTTTAACCTTAAAAATCGGAGCATTGGGTATCTTTTGATTGAGTAAGACATCGGAAGAAATAGTAGGTTTTAAATCATATACTGGTTCACCCTCAATGAGGCTTAAAGAGACATCTGCCACGTTGGGCTCTATCTGGGACAGAGCCTGGAAGGCTTGAGCGTAGTCTGTCATATCACCTGAGTAATGGGGCATTAATTTCTGCGGCCCGTCTTTGATGGGAGAATAAAGCTTGTATTCATTAGTATTGTCTGGCTTGTAAAATACTACGTTAAAGGCATTTGGCAGCCCATACTCCGCCATTCCCTCATAAAACCAGATGATAGTGGGGTAGAGGTCGTAGAGGTTTTCATATTTTTCAGTATATTTTGGCTCCCCCAGGATGATATAAATTCGGCCCATATCTGTTTTCCAGCCTGGCTCCGGCGATTCTTTGCCAAAGTGCTGATTGGCATACTTGATCCGACGATAGTGCTCTTCTTTAAACTCATTTTCGGGTGTGTTGGGGTTGGGGTCGCGCTGTTTCCAGAAGGCTTCTATGAACATGTCACGCTGGCGGTCGTTTTCCAGGCTCAGAAAAACTTCTTTCTCTTTCTGAGAGATTATGTAGACCACCTCTTCTTCCAGCCAGCGTCGGTATTTTTCGGGAAGTTTCTTGATCAATGTTTGGGTGGTCTTTTTGTCAAGCCTCGT
>JBBIRN010000071.1:0-4970 GCA_037441785.1 Candidatus Aminicenantota bacterium
ATGGTCAGGCCTCCTTTTGGAGAAGTCTCTGGCAGAGGTTCAGGGCCTCAACGGCATTTCTGGCGTAGTGAACGCCAAAAATTTCGGCCAGCTCCTGGTTCATGGAGGCTCCGCCGGCCAGCACGGGTAAAAACAGCCCGGCCTCTTCCAGCGCCTCTTTAACTTTTTTCACCTGCCCGACGGTGGTGGTAATCATGGCTGAAAGTCCGACCAGGTCAGGCTTTAGTTTCTGAACTTCTTTCACTACAGTTTCAGCGGTAACGTTTTTGCCCAGGTCAATAACTTCAAAACCGGAGCTTCTTAAGATGGTAGCCACGATGTTTTTTCCGATATCATGAATATCGCCTTCCACTGTGGCTAAGAGAATTCTCCCTCGGCTGATGGCTTTTCCTGGAATGAGACTGTTGAGATAATCAAAAATTGGCTGGGCGGTTTCAGCCGAAAGAATCAGATGGGGGAGGAAAATTTCTCCCGAAGCATAGAGCTGACCGATTTTTTCCATGGCTCTGGCCAGGATTTCCTGACTGACCGAAAGAGGAGTTAGCTCTTTTAATTTATCCTCCACCAGAGCTTTTAGTTCCTCTTTCTGTCCCCTGATAAGCAGGTTCACGACCGGGTCTTCACTCCGGCCGGAAGTTTTTTTAAGTTCTTTAAGCTCCAATCCCTGAAGGGCTAAACTTCCTTCCAGGATGTTCATGGTAGTAACTTCTGAAGTGTTCAAGATAGCGGCTTTAAGACCAGCAGACAGGCACAGGCCTAAAAAAGCCGCGTTTATTTTTTCTCTTTCTGGCAGACCGTAACTCAGGTTGGAAAGGCCGATGATGGAATTAAGTCCTTTTTCCCGGAGAAAATTAATGGTTTTTAGAGTTTCTCGGAAATCATGACCGGCTCCGTAAGGTAGAACCAGGGGGTCAAAGAAAATTCTGCTCAACTCAACATCCTGTCCGGCAATTGTATCCACGGCTTTTTCCAGAACTCTGATTCTTTCTTCAGCTGTGGTCGGGACTTCCTCTTCCATAGCCAGAACAATAAGCAGGCCGCCGTGCTGTTTAATCAGGTTAAGGCGCCTGAGCAGGTGTTCTTCTCTGACGGTGGCTGAGTTTAGAAGCGGCCTGCCGGCATATTCTTCCAGGGCCACCTTCAGAAAATCATCTTCCTGGATATCAAGGGAGAGAGGCAGGGTTGACTGGCGGTCAAGCGTCTGGATGAGGGCTTTTATGTGTTCCGCCGTCAGGAGTTTTTCTATCCCCGGGTTAACGTCTATGACCGCGGCTCCTTCCTCCTGCTGTTTTTGCGCCAGGCTGATAATTTCAGAGAAGTCGTGGTGCTGAATTTGGGCTTGGAGTTTTTTCTTAGCGCTGGCGTTTATTCTTTCGCCCACCACCAGAAAAGGTTCCACTGGCTTGATGCTGGTGCGGGAAGAAAGATATTGTGTTCTGTTAATTTTTCTGGGCACAGGCTTTTTCTGGCCAACAAATTTGACCATGGTTCTGAGGTGTTCCGGTCCAGTACCGCAGCAACCACCGATGATGTTAGCCCCCAGCTCATAGTAATCTTTAGCATAAACAGCCAGTTCTTCAGGCGAAGTGAGGTAGGTTAATTTATTCCCGGAAAGTTTTGGTTGGCCGGCGTTTGGTTCTACCGATAATGGTTTTGAGCAGTGTCTGGCCAGCTGAGCAAGAACCGGCAGCATTTTTTCTGGGTCCAGAGAGCAATTAAGCCCGACCACGTCCACTTCTAAATCGTTCATCAGGCTGGCAAAAATTTCGACCGAAGTGCCGGTCAGGCTCAGGCCATCAGCTCCAAAAGTCATCTGAGCGATGAGCGGGAGGTCTTCTGCTACCTGGCGAACAGCCAGAATCGCGGCCTTGAGTTCTTTAAGGTCGGACATGGTCTCTATGATTAAGCCATCAACTCCGTTTTCTACCAGGATTCTGGCTTGCTCCTTAAAAATTTCATAAGCCTGGTGAAAAGAAAGCTGGCCCAGGGGCTCAAGCAGAGAGCCAGTTGGACCGAGGTCGCCAAAAACTAACTGCCGGCCAGTGCCAACTGACCTGGCGATTCTCACGGCCGCGGCATTAATTTTTTCCACCTCATTCTCCAGGTGGTAGGCGCCCAGCTTGGCCCGGTTGGCGCTGAAAGTGTTGGTCAGAATAATATCAACCCCGGCTTCCACATATTCTTTCTGAAGTTTTCTGACCTCATCCGCGGCGGTCAGGTTGAGCAGTTCCACCAGCTTTTCCCCGAAGCCTCTTTTCATGAACTCGGTTCCGTAAGCGCCGTCCAGGAATAAGACTTTTTCCTCCAAAAGATTTCTGAATTCATTTCTTCTCATGGTACCATCCTATAAGGCAGGTAGTGGTTTTTCTGGGAAGCATAACGCCGCTTTCCAGAACTTCTATTTCTTCTATGTTGAGCAATTCTTTGATAATAAACCTGTTCATTCTTATATCCACCCGGCCGTAGCCTGGAGAAAACCGCCTGGTGCCCGCGCCATGTTTTTTTCTCAGCCAGCGGTCAAAATGCCTGTTCAGGGCTTCTACGGATTCAGAGCCCCAGGCATCAACCAGCCAAGCCTCAAAGCTCTGGTTTTTCTGGTTGAGCTCGTTGATTAAGTCGTCTAAGGAATGCCCCAGAGTGGAGGCAAAAACAGTCAGGGCCTTGAGGTTTAAAAAACTTTCTGGCAGGAGTTCTGGCGGGAAATAATCAACAGGTGCGGTCAGGTGAAAAACAGCTGGTTTTATGACCTCCAGGGCCAGCAGATAAACCTGGTTGGCTTTTTTAAGGAAATCAACTTCCGCCGGCTGTTGGGCGCTGGGAAGGCCGGCTCTGGACAGAAAATTCCTTTTCTCAGGCAGGCAATGAACTTTCTCCGGGAAATAAATTTCTTTTAACATTTTTTAGCTCCAGGCCGAGGTTATTAGATTTGGAGAAAAAGCTACGCTGATTATTTCAGGCAGCTTGCCTCCCAGGCCTATTTGCCCATTCATCACCACCATTATGCCCTCCACTCCAGGAATCAGAAATCTCTCAATTGTCTTCTGCATCTGGCGGGGGTTATCATTCTTTATCCAGTTTCCGGCAGCAGTGGCTACGGCATCGGCTAATACGGGGTCTTCTGATACAACAGTTACTGAATCGGCCTGGCCAAAACTTAAGGAGTGCCCCATCTTACCTGATGAGCTGCACAGCCCGATGATTGATGGCCGTGGTTCAATCTTAAACCCCAGATTTTTCAGGCCTTCTCCAGCATACAGGCCGATAACTACAGGTTCTTCGGTAAAAATGGCGACATCGCCTCCGTTTTCAAATATGGCGTACCTGGCTCCTTTATTGACCATGGCTCTCACAGCAAAATAGGCAATGGCTCCAGCAACCGAAGCCATCGGGCCGACACCGGCTTTGGCTGAAGCGGCGGCCATTTTTTTGACTATTTCTGGGGCGTTCTCGGGCACAAAATAAGGTTTCAGAGTTTTAAAAAACTCCGGGTCTCTGGAAATGTAGTCTTCTAAAACGATTCGCTGATAGCAAACTTCTTCGGCTGCCACCGGTATGAACTTACTTTCCGCAATTATCGTAGCTATGGTCTCTTTTATTCTGAGTCTGTACCGTATTTTTCCCATGGTTATTTTCTCACCAAAATAGCACCGGCCGGGCAGGCCCCAAGACACAGGCCACAGCCGGAGCAGCGTTCGGGCTGAGTTTTTATTTCCCATTCGTCTGTTTTTACAAAAACTTCAGCGGGACAGAGTGAGAGGCAATGGCCACAATGAAAACAGCGTGAGTCATCTTTGTACATTTTCGCTTGCTCCGGGAAGTCTTTTTTTTCTTTAGTGAACTGCCCTAAGGTTACTTCTTTGATTTCCAGAGTTTTTACCGTTGACTTTTCGGGAAGTCTTTCTACCGGTAGTGACAGAAAAAATTCGCCTCTCCTAATTTTTTCTTTAAGAAGCCGGGCGATTTTTCTGGCCATAAACAGACTGGACAGGGGTGAGGCTTTTATTTTTCTTCCGTTAACTTCTACCCAGCCGGACTTCAACTCCGCGTAACTTACCTTTTTCAGCACCGGCCGGTTTCGGGCTGGATAACTGTAATCAACCAGGCTGGTGAAAATCTCTTCGTCTGAAATACCGGTTTTCCTGGCTAGGCCTGGATTAAGCACAGGTATGGGAACGCCCAGGCCAAGGTAAAGAGTGCAGCCGTAGCCTTCAAACACCGCCGCTCTCAGAAACTCAGGTGACATCTCTTTCAGGTTGCCTTTGACCATCAGGGTAGCGAAGCCATTTTCCGGTGAATGCTGGGTGCCGTGGCCGATGATGTATCCTTCTGCCCCGGCCAGAAAAATTCTGGTGCCCAGACCAATGGTTTCATAATCCGGGTCGTTCATCAGAGGCGAGAGCTCTCCGGCCCCCGAAAAGGTCACGTTGGCCATCTGTGGTAGAAGCTTACCCAGGTAGGTGAAAAGAGTTTTTGCCCCAGAGTTGGTGGCCGCGTTGTATTTCTGGTAGGCATTTCGCGGGTTAACCATGATGGCCTGGTTTAAATCGTCAATAGTTATTGTGGTGGTGAGCGATTTTCTTGGGTAGCAATCGGTGCCATAAGCTTCTGCCCGGAGGACAACTGGTTTTCTCCTGACTAGGTCTTCAATCACCTGAGCTCCCCCGTAGTGGATATGAAGTCTTTCTGATGGTTCGGCTGCTCCCAGGTAAGCATCAACGGCCGCGATACCAGTATAGGCTGGTACATCATTTAACCAGACTCTGGTCATTTTTATCGGCGGGTCGGAGTGGCCAAAATTTAAGAACACGCCGGAGGAACACATGGCTCCAAAAGTAGCGGTGGTGACCACATCAACCTGCTTGAAGGCTTCTTCCGGTCCTTTCTCTTTAACCAGCCGGGTCATTTCTTCCGCTGTAAGCACCACAGCTTTTCCTTCTTTTATCTTTTCATTTATTTCCTCAAGGGTTTTC
>JBBIRN010000071.1:5016-9724 GCA_037441785.1 Candidatus Aminicenantota bacterium
ATTATTCTGGGAAAAATCCGAGTACAGGAGGATTTAAGGGAAGGCTTTTAACACCCGGTACAGGACCTTAAATCCTGGCCTGTACTCGGGTAGGCATTATCATGGAGGCAGTTATTTCGTTGATTTTGAAACAGAGAGAGCTGCTGGCTGAAAAACTCAGCTCAGAGGTGAGGTAAAAATTTTTCTCTTTCACGTTTACACAGATAACAGAAACCACCCCCTCTGTCAAGACCCGGTTGGTTGACAGAAGGTTTTCTATCTGGTAGCTTTTCTGGAAAATTTACTACTTTTTTGTGGAGTAGATTGGAGTGATGGAAAGAAATAAGAGGGTATATAACAGTATTCTGGAAATTATCGGCCAGACGCCGGTAGTACGGTTGAACAAAATTACTGAAGGACTTAAAGCTGAGATTTTTGCCAAGTTAGAGTTTCTAAATCCTACTGGAAGCGTTAAAGACCGAGCTGCCTACCATATGATAGCCAAGGCCGTGGCTGACGGTCGGGCCAAGCCCGGGCAGATTATTTTAGAAAGTTCTTCTGGCAATATGGCCATGGGGCTGGCTCTGGTGGCCATTCAACTCGGCTTCAAACTGAAGGTGGTGGTGCGCGACCGATTGTCAAAGGAAAAGATGGACATGTTGGAAGCTATGGGAGCTGAGCTTATAAAAGTAGATAGCACTCTCCCGCCTGAACATCCAGATTCCTACAACAACATTACTCCTCGGCTGGCCGCAGAAATGCCAGATTGCTTTTTCCCTGACCAGCATAACAACAGGGAAAACAATGAGGCCCATTACCTAACTACCGGACCCGAAATCTGGGAACAGATGGAAGGACAGATTGATTATTTCATAGCCGGTATGGGAACAGGAGGGACGATCGGTGGAGCGGCCAAGTATTTAAAAGAAAAAAATCCCCGAATCAGGGTCATAGCCGTAGACCCGGTTGGTTCTGTTTTTTATGATTATTTTTATACTGGCCAGAGGTCTCAGCCTGGTCACTATCTTATTGAAGGACTGGGTGATGAGTTTATAATCGGCTGTGCCGACTTTGACCACATTGATGAAATTATCAGAGTTAGCGACCGGGAGGCTTTTTTAACCTGTCGAGAGTTGGTCAGGAAAGAGGGTATCCTGGCTGGTGGCTCTTCTGGTGCCGCTCTCTGGGCAGCTTTAAAAATTGCTAAGGAGATTGACCGCCCGGCCCGCCTAGTCACCATTTTCCCTGATAGTGCTTTCCGTTACTTGAGCACTATTTTTAATGATGATTGGATGAGGGAGAAAGGGTTTTTGTGAGCCTCTCGCTTCAGTTGTAAAAAAACTCAACAGAAGTTGATACTAAGCTAAAAAGCCAAGGACATTTTGTTTAAAAGAAAAACTATCAGCCTCTTGTATCCACTTCCAACCCACTTTAAGAAAACTAACGGGTTTCTTTTGATCATGTTTAGTTACTTAATGACTTACTCAACGCCCGCGGCCACGTCCGCCACTCCAGGCCGGAAAACCACGCTGGTCACGCAGAGTGATGGTGCGGTTGTTTATCCTGATTTCCCTGGCCATAATGAACTTTTGGCCCTGGCCGTCTTCAGCCACAGAACCAATGAGGCGAATTTTTTCCCCCTTGTGAATGTCAGTGTGGAAAAACCAGGCGGGAGCGGTTTCTACTTCAAACATTTCCCCTGATTTACTGTCTTTGACCATTAAAATCAGGAAATGGCCTTTGCCTTGGTAGCGGGCTTCAAATTTAAGGTCTACCACTTGACCTTCAACGGTTGTCTCCCGGTCTACGTTATAAAAGTGGGTTTGATTTTTTCCCGCCTGAGTTTGTTGCCCGAAAGCCAGAGCCAGCCCCGGCCTGATTAGAAAGAACAGGAAAAAGAAGGCAAAAACGAGAGTTAACTCCCCTCGCCGAACTTTAGCTTTTTTATACTTCATTTTTGCCCAGGATACCTTTCTTTTTTCATTCTGTTGATAACTGTTCTTCATGTCAAGCCTTCCTTCACCGGGACGAGGAAACGCTCAGGTTCCAGATAAGCCCGGCGCTCAGGACATGGCCGTCCCAGCTAAACCAGGGGTCGTTGGAAGAGTTTTTCAGGTAGCTGTAGTTAGCGAATAAAGAAACTCTGGACAGGTCGAGCTGCAACCTGGCGCTTACCTGATGCCGGGTATCCTTTCTGGTTACACCCAGGCTGTTGCCCTCCAGGTCCAGGCTGATGATTCCGGGGAATTTGTGAGAATAATAATCGTAGCGGATTTCTCCGTTTAAGTTTTCGGTTATTAAGGCCGTCAATTTAGCCTGCAGTGAGTAGCCATCCCAGGCGAATCGGTCATACGTAGGATTTTCTACCATAAAGTATTCATCGCTGGAAGAAAACGGGTTTTCACCTTTGAGGTACCACTGCCGGGCGGCGCTGAAGCTCAAGCCCAGATTATCACCTAACCCCTGGGCCAGCAAGCCGCTTATGGAGAAAACCTGGATATTTCTGCTTCCAGTGTAATAGACGGTCTGATAGGGAAGACCTCTTATGCTGTAACTCCCGCCCATGTTGTAATTGTCGCGGGGGTTGCCGTGACCGCCACCGGGACCTCCCTGCATGGAAAAGGGAAGCAGTGCACCAGGAAATTCATTACTTAAAATGCTAAGCCCCGTTGATTCGCTGGTGGCTGAATAATTCATGGCCGCAACTGGCAGGCCTGTTGATTCCGAAGAAGAAATATAGCCTGGATGAAAATACAACTTATAGCCGTAACTGGCCTCAACCTTAAAGGTTGTTTTACTGGGAAAATAATTGTCCAGGGACAGAGTCAGGGTTTCTGATAGGTAATCAAAAATGTCATAGTGGTAGTTATTAAGGCGGCTTTCTGAATCAACCCGCAGGATGGTAGATGAGCCCAGATAGCCCTTAAAATTGGCTATTAGCCTGGCTGTGGTGTGGTTAAAATAATCATAAAGGCTGCGAAAAAGCACTGCTTCTCCTTCCAGGGCAAAGTAGAAGGCGCTTCTGGTGCCAGCAGGGACCAACAGGTCAGCACCTAATTTCCCGCCGAAGGAGCTCAGCCCGGAGTATTTATACAGATAATTTACATCCAGGTTTCCGTAGAGGGCCACACCAGATGAATCTCCGCTAAAAGACAGGCCGGCGGCGGTCAATTGGTCAGAAAAAGGCTGGTATGACTGGAAGATGTTGCTGGCAAAATTATGGGCCAGGGAAAACTGAACAGTTTGAGCAGAAGCGGCATGGAATAGGCAGAAAAGTGCTAAAAGAATGATAAAAAATGAAATAACCGTTTTTGCGGGCCGGGCATTATTAACAGTTTTCTTTTTATTTTTCTGACCTCCAGTATTTAGGTCATTTTTAGCCTTGAAGCTTTGAACTTTAACCATAACTTTCTCCTTTTGGGCCATAAGCAGGAAGTTTATTAAGATAAATTCCATTCATTTCATTATATTGATTTTATCACAAAGACGAAGGAAGCCGGGTTTTGGACCCGGCTTCCGCTGTCTTCAAGATACCTGGTTATCAACGATTACCTTTTCTGGCTGTTTTGCCTTTGGGGCCGGTTCCGTCGCAGAGCTGATTGGTCAGGTTGACCTGATTGCGGAAGGTATTTCTGGTCCAGGTCATGTTTCTGTTCATTGATTTGTTCATGGCCTGCTGTGAGCCCTGGTCGTTGGGGGAACCCTTATAACCAGTGCCATCTTTTGGCGCGGTCCAGTCTGGGTCCTGGCAATTAGGAATACCATCTCCATCATGATCACGATAAAAGTCGTTGATGCCGTCTCCGTTCTCATCTACAAAGGGACCACCTTTTTTAACCTTGGTTCTCTGTTGTTCTTTCATTTGAGTTTGAGTTCTGGCTCTTTCTTCAGTTCTGGTTGTGTTTCTGGTTTGAGCCTGCTCCTTTTTATTGTTGACAAGAGTGTGTTCAACTGTTGGTTTTCCTGAACCATCTTTAGTGATGTTGACGGAATTGGTGACGGCCTGATTCTGGACCTGGTGCTGAATTTGTAACTGGTGCTGCACTTCTGGTTTGCCCTCTTCATTCTTCTGGACTTCAACTCTATTCTGGATTTCGTTACGGACCTGAGTTTGGGAGCTGGAATTTTCGTTAGCCTGGTTTTCAATGGTCTTCTGGACTTCGGTTCTCACCTGCTCCTGGTCTTTAGTTTTTTCTTTGACCTGGGCCTTTTCCTGGGTCTGGACTTTTTCTTTCTGCTCGGTCTTCACCTTTTCTTTGGTTTGCTGGGTATTATCCTGAGCATAGGTAAAGGCGAAAAGAAAAGCTAAGACCAGAACAAAAATCCCGAAAACCTTTAAGAAATTTTTTGTCCTCATGTTTTACCTCCTTATCATGAGTTTCACCATTTTTATAGCAATATCCGTGCCAAATCGGAATTTATTGATAATAAATAACTTACAAGCAACGCTACTGTTTGAAGCCGATAATTTTGTAGGCCTTCCGACAATTTTGTCGGCCCTGGAAGGGACAAGTGGTTTTCTCTTTTTGTTCTATTTTTGCTGTCTCAGAGGCTTCTTTTATTCATGATACTATTTTGTCCGGTTTCAGGGGTCAAAAGGAATGAGTCACAGGCAGATTTAGACTTTGAAGATGCCTGAAGCTAAGAGCCTCAGGCCGCGACTTCAAAAATTTTACGACCGGATATTTAAATAATCTTAAATAATCTGCATAAGAAGTCTGGCTACCTA
>JBBIRN010000072.1:0-9683 GCA_037441785.1 Candidatus Aminicenantota bacterium
TGATGGGCTTCAAGATTACCGAAAAGTATCTTCGTCTTAATCAGGAATGTTTTCCGCCCTTCCTGAAAAGATTTGAAAAGTATCAGCTTCTTCCTTTTATGTGGTTTTTTGTCTTCTGATAATTTAATTAGAGATAGAAAGGAAGGGAACTGACCGCCAACATAGACTGATTAGAAAGACGAGGTTATGGTTGAGGGAATTCACCCGAAGGGGCAAATTCCTTTATGAGGCTTCTACAGCATTAAATCTTAACCGGGGCGGATAGTTACCTAATCTTTTTTGAGAAATAAAAAAATTTACTTAAGGCCCTTGGCTCAGGTCACCCAAAATTATCCCTGATTTCTTGTCTTCTGTCAGCAAAAATAGAGGATATGGAGGGTGTCCCAATTTTTTTTATTTTTTTATTCTTATGGTAGTGGTCAGGACAGCGGTGGTTGGGGAGGAGAGACGGCCGGTAAAACCTGGCTGCTGACCTCCGACAGAAACTACCAGTGCTCCCTGTTCAATAACCGGGTTGCCATCTGCCTCGTAGGTCATCATCTCACGCGGCCGCACGGTCAGGGTAATTTTCTGCTTTTCTCCGGCGCGAAGAAAGATGCGGCGGTAAGCGGCCAGCCAGCGTACCGGGTTGACAGGCGATTTTGATTCAGGCCGGCTGAGATAAACCTGGACCACTTCTTCTCCGTCACGCGGCCCGGCGTTTCTTACTTCAACCGAGATAGATAGCTCTTCTCCAGCCTTTATGGTTTTGGGAACGACCAGGTTTGAATAACGGAATCTGGTATAGCTCAACCCATACCCGAACGGAAAAAGCGGTTCTTTCTTGAAATAGCGGTAGGTGCGGCCTGCCATCCGGTAATCAGTAAAAGGCGGCAAGTCATCGACCGATTTGTAGAAAGTGACAGGTAAGCGGCCGGCTGGGTTGTAATCGCCGAAAAGAACCTCCGCGATGGCCTGGCCAGCGGCCTGACCCGGGTACCAGGCTTCCACGATGGCCGGCACCAGCTCCACTGCCCGGTTAACAGAGAGCGGACTACCGTTTAATAACACCAGGACCACTGGCTTGCCGTCTGCGGCTTTGACCACTTCCTGAAGGAGCCTTTCCTGATTTTCAGGAAGGTCCAGCGACAGACGGTCCCCGCCCTTAAAGCCTTTAACCGGCACGTCCATTTCTTCGCCCTCAAGACGCGGAGAGAGCCCGAGAAAAAGAACCACGGCTTCAGCTCGCCTGACCGCGGCTACGGCGCGCTCCATGGCCTCAGGCACCGGCTTCTTCCAGAGAAGATGCATACGGGCCATCCGGGCCCGGTGGCTGAATTCAATCTTCAGCGCCGCCGGCTTTCCCTTTTCCAGGTGCACTTTTTTGTAGACTTTATGCAGCTCGTGGGTGCCGTTGAACTGGGCTATGAGCTGGCCATCCAGGTAGATTTTGAAAGTGTTAAAGCCTTCGCCACCGAGGTAATAATCACCGCTTTCCGGCGGTATTAAAAATCCTGTCCAGCGGATGCTGAAATTGTCAGGGTCAAGGGACGGAAGGGGTGCTTCTTCCCACCAGTTGAAGTCAACAGCCGCATCTTTTCTGATGAGCACAGGCTGGCCCTTGAATTCCTGGTTGCTGAAGTATTCGGCTTTAAGTCCGTTTTCTTTGGCCTCGGGTGTCGGCTTGAGAAATTCTGAAGGGATGACCGTCAGCACCGGTATCCCTTCGGCCCAGTCTGTTCCCGGCTCGTAGATGATTTCCGTATGAGGGCTTAGCCACTCTTTCAGCCCGCGCAGGGGAGTAATCGGCTCAGCCGGGAAGCCGTTGTAGTTGCCGAGCAGGACCTCAACGTCGTCGGCGTTGGGACCGATGACGGCCAGGCTTTTGATGGATTTAGTCAGCGGAAGAACCTCACCGCGGTTCTGAAGAAGCACGATAGATTTCGCGCAGCCTGCAAGGCCAGCGCCCTATGGGCCGGAGAATCAACCACTGAATAAGGAATACTGGCGTAGGGAACGCGCTCTGGCGGGTCAAACATACCGAGGCGAAAGCGGGCGTTGAAAAGTCTTTTGGCCGCTGTATCCACGGTAGCTTCATCAACCAGGCCCTTCCTCACAGCTTCCAGCAGGGCAGAATAGGCCCGTCCGCAGTTCAGGTCGGTTCCGGCTTTAAGAGCCATGGCCGCAGCCTCGGCCAGGGTCGGCACCAGCTTGTGAGTGGCGTAGATGTCGTCAACAGCATCGCAGTCAGACACCACGTAACCTTCAAAGCCCCATTCGTGGCGCAGGATGTCGTTAAGCAGGAAGGGGCTGCCGCAGCAGGGCAGGTTCTGGTAGCGGTTGTAGGCGCACATCACCGAGTAGGCACGTCCTTCGCGCACAGCCATCTCAAAGTGAGGTAAATAGCTGCTGCGCAGGGTAGGAAAATCAACCACGGCATCAAAGGTGTGGCGGTCAGGTTCAGGCCCGCTGTGCACGGCGTAATGTTTGGCCGTGGCAATGACCTTGAAATATTTGGGATTATCGCCCTGAAGTCCGCGGATGAAGCTTACCGCCATGGTGCCGGTGAGGTAAGGGTCTTCACCGTAAGTTTCCATGCCCCGGCCCCAGCGCGGGTCGCGGAAAAGGTTGATGTTGGGTGACCAGAAAGTTAAACCCTGGTAAATACCCCTCTGGCCGCGGCGCAGAGCTTCGTGGTGCTTGGCTCTGGCTTCATCGGAGATGGCGCTGGCCACCTGGTACATCAGGTCCGTGTCCCAGGTAGCGGCCAGGCCGATGGCCTGTGGAAAAACGGTGGCCAGACCGGCGCGGGCTACGCCATGCAGACACTCGTTCCACCAGTTGTATTTAGGAATGCCCAGACGGTCTATGGCTGGAGCATCGTTCATCAGCTGGCTGATTTTTTCTTCCAGCGTCAGCCGGCTGACCAGGTCCGCGGCTCTTTCTTCCGGTGACAGGTCAGGGTTCATAAAGGGTAGCTGAGAGGCGAGCGGAGCAGAGGCTGCTTTTTGGGCCTGTTTGTCTGGCGAGTCGGGTGTACCAGCGGAAGCTCGAGCCGTGGGGCTGAGGCCAGGTAGAAATAGCCAGATCAGAAAAATTCCCAGAAATGTTACGAATATAGAAAAGGTAACACTGGAAATTCGCCTTCTGTCCATTTTTTTCTCCTGTTTTTATTCTGTAATTATTTTAGGATGTCCCCCGTTTTTCTCACGGGCTGCAGGATGAAGGACCAGGAGTAGGACTGGGGCTGGATCAGGTACTGCGGGTGGGGTTTGGCGCCCCAGGAGTCATCGCCGCCGACCCCCATCTGTTTCAGGTCAATGGTCACGTACAGGTTGCTCCGCCGGGGAACATCCACAAAGTGCTTTTCCCCGCGCTTGTTCAAAGTCAAATCTTCCGGCGTGTAGGGAATAGCGGAAAACTCAAACAGCGGCTGGCCGATAAATTTTAGGCCATAGCCATCTTTGTTCGTGATTAAAAGCCACCTGGTGTCAGTCCGGTTGCCAAACTCCTGCGCACTGACGTAGGGAATGACCTGCTCATCTTTGTTTGTCCGGTAGATTCCGACGAAGACTGCAGTTTTCCGGTCGCAGTAGTTTTCCTGAGGTCCGCGGCCGTAGTATTCAATCTGGTCAAAACCATCAGCCATCCCCAGAAGCATTCCTACCCGCGGGATTTCTGGTAATTTTTCCGGATGGCCGGGCTTAAATTCATTCTCAATTTTTACTGACCCATCCCGGGCTACGCTGTAAACGACGGTCTGGCTGGCTTCCACTGAAGGCAGGAAAAATTCTACCCTGGCCACAACTTCTCCTCTTTTTGTTTTGTTCAGGCTAAAACTTTTGACCTGTCGGTTGAGGCTGGCTTCTCTCCAGACCTTAAGTCTTACCGGCATTCTGTTGCCGAAATCATTATCCGTTGGCGCCCGCCAGAAATTCGGTCGCGGTCCATCTTTCAGGAGTTCAACGTTCTTAATTTTGTAACTTATCAGCCGACCTTCGTTTCGGTCAAAAGTCAGAACAAAATCCTGGCCCAGAACAGAGACAAGATTTTTGTTTTCCCTGTTTTCTTTTACTTTAAGTTTTGGCCAGTTCACCGTAGTTTTTCCAGAGGTGGCTGGTTTAAGGGCTTCTTTTTCGCCTGGAAGGCCAGACAATGTTATCTGTTCCGAGGCTATTACGTGTCCAGCTGGAATAAGACCATGAGCCAGCTCTTTTTTAGCTTTAAGTTCCAGGTTGAGGAAGGTTTCGCCTTCTTGACTGATAACTTCGGCTGGAAGCTTAATCAGCAACAGGCCCTTTTTCCAGGGAGCAACTTGCGGACAGGGCAGGGTGCCTTCTGCCACTTCCATTCCATTCTTCAGCAGGGTCCAGTGCACGTTATAAAGCCCTGGTTCAAGAGTCAGGAAATCGTATTTGTTGGTAAGGCTAATTTTAACTTCTCCGCTGTCTTTATCAACGTGTTCAGCCAGTTCAAACCTGGCCGGCTGATAAACTTTCTTTACTTCCCACAGGGCTGGATGTGGTGTCCGGTCAGGGGCTACCAGCCCGTTGCAGCAGAAATTGGCATCAGAGGGCGTTCCGGGTGGCCCATAATCTCCGCCGTAGGCCCAGAACAGCTCGCCCTTTTCGTTCTTCTTGGCAAAACCCTGGTCCACCCAATCCCAGATGCAACCACCTTGCAGGGCCGGATATTTTTCAATCACGTCCCAGTAGTCCTGGAGGTTTCCAGTGCTGTTACCCATAGAATGAGCATATTCGCACATGATTAGCGGCCGCGCCGGTTTGGTCTTGGCATATTGTTCCAGCTCTTCAATGCTGGGGTACATCGGGCAGTAAATATCTGTATTCCAGGCCAGTTCCGCGCGTTCGTAATGAATTGGCCGGCTGGGGTCGCGCTGCTTTATCCAGCGGTAACACTCTTCAAAGTTGATGCCGTTTCCGGCTTCGTTGCCCATGGACCAGATGACCACCGAAGGATGGTTTTTATCTCTTTCTACCATTCT
Organism: Candidatus Aminicenantota bacterium; assembly: GCA_037441785.1. Classification (GTDB taxonomy): domain Bacteria; phylum Acidobacteriota; class Aminicenantia; order Aminicenantales; family Saccharicenantaceae; genus Saccharicenans. The sequence goes on from JBBIRN010000072.1 coordinate 4,985, forward strand.
TTTTATGCGGTGCAGATGAGCCAGGCCCCAGTCGGGGTTTTTAGCCAGACTTTTTTCGCCGTAACCCATGCCGTGCGATTCAATGTTAGCTTCATCAATCAGGTAAATACCATAATAATCGCACAGTTCATACCAGCGCGGGTCGTTGGGGTAGTGGCTTGTCCGGACAGCATTGATGTTGTTCTGTTTCATCAGCTTGAGGTCCCGGACCATGGATTCTTCTGAGATGACGTGAGCGGTCCAGGGGTCGTGTTCGTGCCGGTCAACTCCCCGGAAATAAACCGGCCGGCCGTTGATCAGCAGCTGGCCATTTTTTATTTCCACTTTTCTAAAACCTATTTTTCTAGTGATGGCTTCCAGCGGCTGGTTTTTTTCGTCCGTCAGTTCCAGGCAGAGGGTGTACAGGTTAGGCGTCTCAGCGCTCCACGCTTTTATGCCCGGCACTTCGCTTTTGAAATTCAAAAGTTTTTTCTCGCCGGGTTTTAAAGTAAAGGTTTTCTTTTCCAGGAAAAACTGCTCGCCTTCCTCGTTAATGACCGAAGCAGTCAGGTTAAAAACCTGAAGGCTTTTTGTCCGGGAGGTGGGGGCGGCCTGGCCTTCGTTTAATATCTCCACGTCTAGGTCCAGGACTCCATCCTGGTAGTTTTCATCAAGTAAGGTGCGGGCGAAGAAATCTCTGATTCTGGTTTTTGGTGCGGCATAAAGATATACATCCCGCTCTATGCCGGAGATGCGCCAGAAATCCTGGCATTCAAGGTAGGAGCCATCAGACCAGCGGTAAACTTCCAGAGCCAGGAGGTTCTGGCCGGGCCTGAGGTAGGGAGTGATTTTAAACTCAGCCGGAGTTTTGGAATCTTCGCTGTAGCCAACCTTCTGGCCGTTAACCCAGACATAAAAAGCTGATTTTACGGCCCCAAAGTGGATAAAAACATCTTTATCTTTCCAGCTTTCGGGTACAGTGAATTTTAACCGGTAGGAACCAACCGGGTTGTTATCGTGCGGAATATGCGGCGGGTCTGGATTCTTCGGAGCAAATTCGTAGTTAATGTTAACGTAAATTGGAATGCCATACCCGAGTAATTCCCAGTTAGCTGGGACCTCTATTTCTTTCCACTGGCTGTCGTCAAATTCAGTTTGCCAGAAATTGAGTGGCCGGTCAGCTGGCTTCGGCACCCAGTAAAACTTCCATTTTCCGTTCAGGCATTTGTACCAGGGTGATTTTTTGGGCTCACTCTGCAGGGACAGCTGCAGGTTGGGGAAAGGAATAAAAGTGGCGTGCGGTTCTTCGGTGTTTATGGCTACGACTTTAGGGTTCTCCCAGTCGTTTACCTGGCTTTCCTCGGTTTGAGAACTGGTTAACTGATGGCTGGCCGCCAGCAGAAAAAAAATTAAAACCAGTACACCCAGGCAGATTATACTTTTTTTATTTTTCATCTTAAGCTCCTGAAACCTTGAAATCAAAATTTAGATTACAAACTATAAACTAACCCTATTATATTTTGAATGCTTGAGAAGGTGTCAAGAGAAAATTCGTTTGCTCACCAAAGATAATAGAGGAGCAGGCGGCTGTGGCTCAAAAAGGCTCTAAATTTTCCTGGGTTTGATAATATAATCAACAGGCTTGGTTGGGGGTGGATTGGTCGGTTGGGCTGAAAGGCCGGGCCCGGACCAGAGGCAGAGTGTTGCCCATATTCAGGTTGATTATGCTGGCCGGCTTTCCAGGAAGCTACTTAATTTCTCGCAGAATTACCAGACCGATAAAAGAGCTAGCCAGGGAAGTACCTTTTCTCTTGAGGAAGTAGAGAAGTCTATAAAAATAGGCAGACAGAACCTGACCAGCATAGAGCTCATCAAATACAGGAAAGATAATCTTAAAGAAGCCATCTTCACCTGGGAAATAGTTTTAGCCTTTGCCCCTGAGAAAAAGAGGTTAAAAATGCACTGCCGAGGGCCAGGAGACAACCGGGAAAAAATAAAAAAACTGATTAAGAGGACACGATTTACTCCGCCTCAAAAAGAACGAAACCCAGCTGTCAGGCCCAGAGTTTTTCTGGATATTTTCCTTCCTCCACGAGCTTTCTTATGCCCTGCTGGACCCAGGGTCTGTCCTGCTGGTAAGTAACTCCGTACCATCGTTCTTCAGTGGTCAACACCCGCACCCGGGCTTTTTTCTCTCTGGCGAGGGCTCCGATTACTTCGGGAATGTAAAATTCCGACTTGCTGAGGTTGGTTTTCGGGTCAGAAAGGAATTGATGGAAGCGAGTTTTAAGTTCGGGAAAGATGCTTGGAGTCAGTCCGAAGATGTTCATGGAAGCGATATCGTCGGGTGAAAGCGGGTACCAGGTCTGGCCGTCTTCCGAGTATTTTATACCGTCCGGGAATTTTTGCACTCTAGTTCTTTCTCGCAGGTCCAGCAAATAGCCATCTTCTGATATCTGACATATTCCCCTGGCCACGTGGCCGTGTTCAGAGAGCGTGTTGCCCAGCCGGTAACCGACCATGGCATAGCTGTAACCATCAGGCTGGTCTTTGGCCTCTCTCATGTAATCAGCCAGTTTTTTTATGGCTTCAAAGCCATAGAAGTCATCAGCGTTAATCACCAGGAAGTTTCCGGGAATAACTGGCTGGCAAAGAAGAACAGCCTGACCTGTGCCCCAGGGTTTAGCCCTGTCCGCCGGCACTTTAAAACCTTCGGGCAGGCCCAGGTTAAGTTCTTGGTAGACATAAGAAACTTTAAAATGATTTTCCGCCCGGTAGCCAATTTTTTCTTTAAATATTTGTTCCAGGTCATGGCGGATGATAAAAACCACTCTTTCTACGCCGGCCCGCCAGGCGTCATAGAGGGAATAATCAATGATGAGTTCACCGTTTGGCCCGACGGGGTCTACCTGTTTAAGACCTCCATAACGGCTGCCAATGCCGGCGGCCATGATAACCAGAGTTAGCTCGCTCATTTTTGACCTCGCTTCTATTTTTTTATCATAAACGTGTCAGGATAGGAAGAGAGATAACGGGGGTGTTGGCTTGTTTAAGTTAAATTAAATTTATTTTTTTCTTTTTCCTAATTCCTAAGTTGTTTGACGTTTTTTTTGTTGGTCTGGCGGCTAATGCCCCCAGGCTTGATGGCTTTATGAATTACCACAATTTTTACAGAGAAGGGTGGGTATGGTTGGCCAGTTTAAGGGTAGGGTGGCCGTATGTGGCTAAAGGCGGACAGAGGCCTCGGGCAACCTTCTTACCACAAGACTGGTTTTATTGTATAATCAAAACATAAAAGGTGAAACCCATGATTCATTCTACTACTGTTATCTGCCTCCGCCACCAGGGGAAAGTGGTCATGGCTGGCGACGGCCAGGTGACCATGGGCCAGACTGTTCTTAAAGCCACGGCCCAGAAAGTCCGGCGCCTTTACAAGGGTAAGGTTCTGGCCGGTTTTGCCGGCGCCACCTCTGATGCCTTTGCCCTGTTTTCCCGTTTTGAGGCCAAGCTGGAAGAGTACCACGGAAACCTCTCTAGAGCGGCTATTGAGCTGGCTAAGGACTGGCGCATGGATAAATCGTTGCGGCAGCTTGATGCCCTGTTAATCGTGGCTGATGAGCATAACACCTTTCTAATTTCCGGCACGGGTGATGTGGTGGAACCGGACGATGGTATAATAACCGTGGGTTCAGGTGGGCCTTATGCCCTGGCCGCCGCCCGGGCGCTGGTTAAACACACGAACCTGTCAGCCAGGGAAATTGCCCTGGAAGCTCTGCGGATTGCTTCTGAAATATGTGTTTACACCAACCAGAATTTTACCATAGAGGAACTGTAAAATGGCTATAGAACTGGAAGGGAAAATAATCAAGGAAGATAACCTGCTCCTGAGAGACCGGGAAAGCGAGCTCACGCCTCAGCAGATTGTGGCTGAGCTGGACAAGTACATCATCGGTCAAAAAGCAGCGAAAAAAGCAGTGGCTATTGCCCTGAGGAATCGTTTTCGCCGGCGTAAGCTGCCGCCAGAGCTGGCCGATGAAATTGCGCCCAAGAACATCCTGATGATAGGTCCTACGGGAGTGGGCAAGACGGAAATTTCCCGAAGGCTGGCCAAACTCACTTCCTCACCTTTTCTCAAGATTGAAGCCAGTCGGTTTACCGAAGTGGGCTATGTCGGTCGGGATGTAGAATCTATGATCCGGGACCTGGTGCGTATTGCGGTGGATATGGTCAAGCAGGAAAAAGTTAAAGAAATTGAAAAAAAAGCCAGGGCTAACGTAGAAGAAAAACTTCTTGATATCCTGCTACCCCACAACCGACGCCGCGAGCCGGTTTCTCCCCCCGAAGAACAGAAAAGATTCCAGGAGACCAGAGAAAAACTCCGTCGCCAGCTAAGGTCTGGAGCTCTGGATGAACGTTATGTAGAAATTGAAGTCAAGGAAAAACCAGCTCCACCTTTTGAATTCATCACTTCTAACGGGTTTGAGGAAATCGGGATCCAGATCCAGGAAATCATGCCCGGGATTTTTGGTGGGAAAACCAAGAAACGCCGGGTAAAAGTTAAAGAAGCCAGAGAAATACTGCTGGAAGATGAGGAAAAACGGCTGGTGGATATGGAAGAGGTGGCCCGTCTGGCCATAGAAAGGGTAGAACAATCGGGCATTATTTTCCTGGATGAACTGGATAAGGTGGCGGGTCGTGAATCCGGTCTGGGCCCCGATGA